>CACXHC010000142.1 GCA_902767285.1 uncultured Ruminococcus sp. | reverse complement strand
TTTTTTTCAAAAAAGGTTTTCCCAAAAAAACTAAAAAAAGGGAGATGTTTAATTGAACAAGGTAAAGAAAATATTTGAAGGCTATATTTCTGAGGAATTGACAAAAACGCTCGGCGAGGGGCATGTAACGAACATAAATGTAGACAAAACTGCAAATACTATGGTTGTGTTCATTGAATATGACTCTCTTGTATCGCAGAAAGATATTCTAAACGCAGAAAAGGAACTTTGTCAGAGTATTGAGCTTTCAAGTGTTAAGATAAATACAAAATTTCCGGAATTTTTGTTTAGCGGTGACTATTTTTCCGAGATAGTCGCTCACATGAAGCGTGACAATATCACGCTGAACGGCACTTTTAAAGATGCTTCCGCAGTTTTGGAGGGCGATACTCTAACGGTCGAGCTTATGCACGGCGGAGAAACCGTCATCAAAAATCAAAATGCTGAACGCTTGATTGCGTCTACTGTTTTCGATATGTTCGGCAAACGCATAAAAGTTATTTTTACGGGACTTTCCGATTTGAGTGCAAACGAATCCGCACTTGAGGAAATGCAGCACCAACTCGAAGAAGAAAACGCTCGTGCCGCCGCCGAAAGAAAAGTTCGTCATCAGGAAGAAGAGAAAAAAGCCGCCAAAGAACGTGCCGCCGCTGCTGAGGCTTCTGCCGTCAAAATAGAAGTCCGTGAGGGCAAAACGCTAAATCCCGTTCTTGCCGATAATTCCGCTCACCCGCTTTACGGAAAGGCAATAACAAAAGTTTCAACGGTGCCTATCAACACTATCTCGCAAGATACCGGCAGTGCCATGATTTGGGGCGATATTTTTTCTATTGATATTCGTACCACTCGTGACGGACGCAAAAATATAATCGCTATTCAAATTACCGATTATACCGACTCTATCGCCGTTAAAATAATTGATACCGTGGCTCAGTGCAAGCCCATCGAAATTCTGAAAGCCGGAAAAACTATCATTGCTAAGGGCGATATTCAATTTGACCGATACGACAACGAAATTGTTATGATGGCTAAAAGCGTATCAACAGCCGAGAAAGTCCGCATTGTCGATAATGCCCCCAAAAAGCGTGTGGAACTGCATCTTCATACAAATATGTCGGATATGGACGGCGTTTCTTCCGCCGAATCGCTCATAAATCGTGCGTATGAGTGGGGTATGCCTGCAATTGCAATCACTGACCATGGTGTTGCTCAAGCGTTCCCCGAAGCTATGAACACTGTTAACAAAATCCGCAAAAATGGCGGTGATTTCAAAGTTATTTACGGCTGTGAGGGCTATCTTGTCGAAGATATGGGACTCGATGAAAGCAAAGAATTTAAGGGCGAGGACGTTATTATCGAAAACTGTTCTCAAGTCCCTTTAGAAATTTTGAAAAAACCAAAGCCGTTTCATATAATTATTCTTGTAAAGAATCTTGTTGGATTGAAAAATTTATATAAATTGATTTCTTATGCTCATTTGAATTATTTCAGCAGACGACCCAGAATTCCACGCTCTGTTCTTCTGCGGCACCGTGAAGGATTAATATTAGGTTCTGCCTGCGAGGTGGGCGAGGTCTACGAAGCTGTAAAACGCTGTGCATCAGATGAGGAACTCGACAAAATAGCATCATTTTACGATTATTTGGAAATTCAACCCCTCGGAAATAATGAGTTCATGGTTGCAAGCGGTCTTGTTAAATCTATCGAAGGTATAAAAGATTTTAATAGGCGAATAGTAACTTGCGGTGAGCGTATCGGCAAACCTGTTGTTGCAACGTGCGATGTGCATTTTCTTGACCCGTATCAAGCCGAATATCGTAAAATAATTATGTGTTCGAAGGGGTTCAGCAGTGCCGACCATCAAGCCCCGCTCTACTTGCGTACAACTAAGGAAATGTTAAAAGAATTTGATTATCTCAGTGACGAAAAAGCATATGAGATTGTTGTGGAAAATTCAAACAAAATCGCCGATATGGTCGAGTTTATAAAACCTATTCCGGATGGAAACTACCCGCCGTTTATCGAAGGTGCGGAAGAGCAACTCACATCTATTACTTGGAAACGTGCAAAAAAAGTTTACGGCGACCCGTTGCCGAAAATCGTGCAAGACCGACTCGACAAGGAACTCGGCTCAATCACAAAACACGGATTTTCCGTTTTGTATATGACCGCTCAGAAACTCGTTGCAGATTCGGAGTCCAACGGATATTTGGTTGGCTCAAGAGGTTCGGTAGGCTCGTCATTTGTGGCTACGATGTCGGGAATATCAGAAGTAAACCCGCTTTCTCCGCATTATGTATGTCCGAAATGCTGTAACAGCGAATTTATCACTGACGGAAGTTACGGCTCGGGCTTTGACCTTCCCCCGAAAAATTGCCCGAAATGCGGTACACCGTATCACCGTGACGGTCACGAAATCCCATTTGAAACGTTTCTCGGATTCGATGGCGACAAAGTCCCCGATATTGATTTGAATATAGCGAGTGAATATCAATCACGCTCGCACAGATACACCGAGTTTTTGTTCGGCAAAGAAAACGTGTTTAAAGCGGGAACTATATCAACAGTTGCCGAAAAAACGGCATTTGGATATGTAAAAAAATATTCCGAAGAAAATGAAATGGTTCTGCACAAAGCCGAAGAACAGCGACTCGCCGCAGGCTGTACGGGAATAAAGCGAACAACGGGTCAGCACCCCGGCGGAATGGTCGTTGTCCCGAAGGGCATGAGCATTTTTGATTTTTGTCCGATACAGCACCCCGCAAACGACATGAAAAACGATAATATAACGACTCATTTTGATTTCCACTCTATTCACGACACAATTTGCAAACTTGACGAGCTTGGACACGTTGTGCCTACAACATATCATTATCTTGAGGAATACACCGGAATAAAAGTTATGGATGTTTCTATGTCGGACGAAAAAGTTATGTCGCTGTTTACGTCTACCGAAGCACTCAACGTAAAACCTGAGGATATTGACTCCGAAACAGGCACATTCTCTCTTCCCGAAACCGGAACAGCGTTTGTGCGTCAAATGCTCGTTGAGGCGAAACCGAAAACATTCGCTGATTTAATGCAAATCGCAGGACTTTCGCACGGCACAGATGTTTGGCTCGGCAACGCACAGGAGCTTATACATAATGGCACTTGCACCATCTCTGAGGTTATCGGAACTCGTGACAGTATTATGACATATCTCATGCACAAAGGACTTGACCCAAAAATGTCATTTAAAATAATGGAGATCGTGCGTAAAGGAAATGCGACAAAACTTCTCACACCCGAGCATATTCAAGAGATGAAAAATCACAATGTCCCCGACTGGTATATTGATTCTTGCATGAAAATAAAGTATATGTTCCCGAAAGCACACGCCGCCGCATACATGATAGCCGCTCTAAGATTAGGTTGGTACAAAGTATACAAACCCCTCGAATATTATGCCGCATATTTTACGGCGAGAGGTGAAGGATTCGACGCAGAAACGACCCTCAAGGGCAAAGATGCCGTTGTCAAAAAAATAAAAGCTATCAACGACAAAGGAAATGCCGCATCTGCAAAGGAAAAATCAGATGTCGCAAACCTTCAGATCATAAATGAAATGCTTGCGAGAGGAATTAAGGTTCTGCCAATAAATATTTTCAAATCTGACGCAAAAAAATTCTTGATTGAGGACAACGCACTCCGACTCCCGTTTATGTCAATGCCCGGAGTCGGTGAGGCAGCCGCCGAAAGTCTGAGCGAAACCGCTAAAAAAGGCGGTATACTCTCAATTGAGGACGTGGCAATATCAGCGGGAGTTTCAAAAACGGTCATCGAAACACTCAAAAGCATAGGTGCTTTCGGCGATTTGCCCGAATCAAACCAGTTGAGCTTATTCTGATACT
This sequence comes from uncultured Ruminococcus sp., assembly GCA_902767285.1. Classification (GTDB taxonomy): domain Bacteria; phylum Bacillota; class Clostridia; order Oscillospirales; family Acutalibacteraceae; genus RUG592. The sequence goes on along the minus strand of CACXHC010000142.1, from coordinate 136 downwards.
CGGGCTTTTTTTCTCTTCTTTTTTTGAAAAAAAAAGAAGCAAAAAAACTTTTTGTTGCGTTACCGTGAGTATTTCTTGTTTTTTGTGTTATTTTTTCTCTTCTTTTTTTGAAAAAAAAGAAGCAAAAAAACTTTTT
>CACXHC010000141.1 GCA_902767285.1 uncultured Ruminococcus sp. | reverse complement strand
TTTTCTGCATATGATTTCGAGTGCTTATATCTATGTCTTCTTTGCTTCCATAACATTTTTTCGCCCTGTTAACATATGTTATAAAGTTGCCTTTACTACCTCTACTATTATAAGCACCTTTTATTGAATATAGATTGTATAAACCTCTTTTGCTTATCTTTGTTCCTTTTGATGTATATCCGCTGTTCTTAGCAATATTCTTTGCTTTTCGATACATTCGGTAATAATACTTTGAAATAGTTTTAGCTCGAATAGTAACTTTTGTTCCGTTAAAAGAAAAGCCAAGAAAATCAATTGTTTTCTTGCTATCATTAAGACCACTATCAAACGCTTTTCCACAATTTAATATTGTATTGTTCTCGTAATAATAAAACTGAGTTTTTTTTGATTCAAGTTGTAATCCTTTTGTGCCATTAAAAATATCTGTAATGGTTTTTATTTTAACTGCCGAGAAAGCCGGATCATTTTTCGGAAGAACAAGTATAAAATCGTCACTGTAGCGCATATATAATCCGTTCATTTCAGATATAATACGGTTCACCTCAGTATCAACATCTATCATATACAGATTAGCCAAAACTGCGCTGATCGGAGAACCTTGAGGAATACCATATCCTTTTGTATTTTTGGTAATGTGAGGTCTGTATTTTTTATATTGTTCCTTTGTTAACACAGTCCTTTTTGAATTGAGTTTTTTAATTCCGGCTTTATTATATTCAAGATGGTTAATTTCGCAAATATCCGAAAGCTCCCATTGACTGTATTGAGTAATGTTTTTAAAAACAGTATAATGATCCTTTGGTAGTGAGTCAACTCCTAATAAATCACACCAACGTGATTTTAGATATCCATGATCTAAATTATCAAAAAATCCGGTAAAATCACCTATTATAACATAGCAAGGCGAGGAGGCTCTTATATAATCAAATGCCTTTTTTGAAATTCCGATATTGTTGATTTGTAAATCACTTCTGTATGCGACAGGAACGCTGTCTATTCCTCTGTACTTAATCTCTTGATTGTATCTATCATTAAGGATATGGCTATATAATTGAAAAACACAACGGTCTTTGTGTGAAGCATAGCAAATATCTCGAGCCTTTGGTATCTTTTCTTTTGCAGAATTCTTTTCTTTATTTTTACAATATTTATCTGATTTTTTTTCGTAGTGAATGAAAGGATAAAAGCTGTGTGTTGCTATATTTTGTGGATTTAAAACATAATCCTCGCATCTTGATAAATCTGTTCTAAGATCGAAATGTGCGTAATCTTTTCGGCTTTTTTCGATTGTCTTTATGTCTTTTATCCATTCGGAAAGTTCATTCATATATTCCCCCAAAAAATTTGAAAAACCCGTCAGAAAGCGAGGATAGCGTTCCTATCTGACGGGTCTACGTTTTAACGTGGCAATTAAATAATCATAAGAATGACTGTGTGATTTAACTACCAGCTATCCAGTTTTGCAATTCTCAATTATGCTATAATAATTGAGAGGGAAAGGAGTACCATTGTGTGTACAACAGTAGCCGTCGCCGCTGTGGCGACAATCGTATCAACAATCCAGACGAAATTCTTCATCGAAATTCGCTTGGAAGTATTGACAACAATCCCATGCCTCGATACCTACATATCGAGCATCTTTATTATACCACCAAAGTCAAGAAAAGTCAATTATCACTCTTTGACAAAGAGTGATAATTGACTCTGTTGCTGATTTGGAAGATATTTCTTTATATTTTCATTCACTCCGCATTCCTCAGACTCTTATATATCTCCCCCGTAAACACACCCATGACCTCACGCTTTATATCGTCGTGGGAAAGAAGCATGGTGAAAAAGTCCCGATTCTGCTCAAGCCCTTCGATTAGTGCGTCGTCTATATCGTCAAAATAAGAAAACTCAAAATCCTTTTCGGTGTTGTTTTTCGCGCTTCTTTTCAGCTTGTCGGATTTCATCAGAATATCTCTGATCTGCAGCATCGCCTTCACGGCAACGTCCGAATCGTAGCTGCTGCCGGTGCGGCTGTTTATCTCGGCGATTATCTCGGAAAGGCGCTCCTGCTTTGCGGGAGTCAGCCCGAACGCGTCTGCGGTTGGCAGCCTGACATTCGGATTTGACGGCACCTTTGTGCTTGTATGCGTTTCGCTCTTCTTCTGAACGAAATTTGTCGCCTTGATCTTGCCGTCGAGATTAAAGCCCGGTCCCGGCTGGCTTATGTTGATGTAGCGCAGCAAGACTGTGATGAAATTGTATTTCTTGTGAAGCTCAGTATCCTCAAAGCAGGAGACCTGTATCAAAAACTCGTAAAATCTTACGAAGCTGCGCAGCTTGGCGACAAACTCATGCTGCTGAATGTTCGAGTAGCTTTTGAGCAGATTCTCTGCTCGCTTGCAGCACATTCCGATAGTCTGTCTGCCCTTGGCGGTGAGCTTCCCCGAATACATTATGTCGTTGACCTTGTCTATATCGTATGGGTCAAACACGGCGTAGCCGTCTATCTCCGCTTCGAGGTCGTACACGGCAGCGGGCGTTACGGAGTTTGACAAAAGCGTCGTCGTGTAGTACGTCGAAAAAGCCTTTACAATATCCTCGTAGGAATTGACGAAATCGAGGATAAACGTCTTTTTGTCATACGGCGGACATATCCTGTTGAGCCTTGACAGCGTCTGCACGGCGGACACGCCCTGCAGCTTTTTCATAACGTACATGGCGCAGAGCTTCGGCTGGTCGAAACCCGTCTGATACTTATTCGCAACGAGCAGCACCTGATAATCGGGCTTGTCAAATTCCTTTGTCAGGCGGTCTTCCGGAAAGCCGTTCATAGACGCTTCGGTGTATTCCGTGTCATCGTCGGGGAGCGTTACCTTTCCCGAAAATGCGACAAGCGCCTTGATGTCGGTGTAGCCCTTTCTCTTTATGTAATCCTCGAGTGCTTGACGGTATTTTACCGCGCCTTGGCGTGAAGCCGTAATGACCATTGCTTTTGCCGTGCCGTCAAGTTCGTGCATAACAGATGTTCTGAAATACTCGACGATGACCTCTATGCGCTGCGAAATATTCGTTTCATGAAGCTCGATAAACCTTGCGATCTGCCGCTTTGCCTCTGCCGTTTGGCACATCGGGTCTTCCTCGATCTCCTTATTTATGCGGTAAAACGTCTCGTATGTGGTGAAATTCTGCAAAACGTCGAGAATAAACCCCTCCTCGATCGCCTGCTTCATCGAATAGATATGGAACGCCTCGCGCTGTCCCTTTGCGTTGAGTCTACCGAAAAGCTGTATAGTCGTGGCTTTCGGCGTTGCGGTGAACGCGAACATCGACACGTTGCTCTGCTTGCCGTGCTTTCGTATCTCTGCGGCGATCTTCTCCTCCTCGTCGAAATAGTCCTCCCGGTTATCGGAACCGAGAGCCATCGTCACCGCTGCCATATCCTTTCCGGCTGTAGAGGAATGCGCTTCGTCGATGATAACGGCGAACTTCTTGGTGCTGAGGTTTGAAACGCTCTCAACAACGAACGGGAATTTCTGTATCGTCGTGGCGATTATCTTCGTGTTGCCTTTAAGAGCCTGCGCAAGGTCTGCGGAATTGCATCTGTCGTCCATCACCTTGATAAGCCCCGACTTGTGCTCCATTCCCATTATCGCCTTTTGCAGCTGACGATCGACTACCACCCTGTCGGTGACGATGATGACATTGTCGAAAATTATATCGTTGTCGGCGTCGTGCAGAGAGGAAAGGCGGTGAGCGAGCCATGCGATAGTATTCGTCTTGCCAGAGCCTGCGCTGTGCTGGATAAGATAATTCTGCGATGTGCGGTTTTCCACTATGTCCGCGAGCAGTCTGCGGATAGCGTCGAGCTGATGGTAGCGCGGGAAGATCACTCTTTCCTTTACCGAAATTTTACCCGTCAGTTCGTCCGTCTGCTCCTTCGTTTCGATAAAGATAAATCTGCTTATGAGGTCGAGCACGGTGTCCTTTTTTAGAATATCCTCCCACATATACGAAACGCTGAATTTGTCCTCGAAGATCGGGTTGCCCACGCCCGCGTTCACGCCCTCGCCGCGCCCCATATTGAACGGCAGAAAATAAGTATCCGCGCCGTCGAGCTTCGTCGTCATATAGACCTCGTCGAGATCCATCGCAAAATGGACGAGCGCGCCCGCCTTGAACAGGAACAGTCTCGTTTTCGGGCTGCGGTCTTTGCGGTACTGCTCCATAGCGTCATTGTACGACTGCCCTGCAAAGTTGCATTTCAGCTCAAACGTCATTATCGCAAGACCGTTGAGAAATATCACCACGTCCACGCGCTCGCTGTCGCTCGCCCAGACTTCCTCCATAACGGAGAAGATGTTTTTCTCGTACAGGTCGCAGAGTTGCTTGTTGAACGTCGTAGCGGGTTTTGTGTACATAAGATCGAGCTTGCGGCTGCCGATCTCGACGCCGTGTTTCAGCACATAGAGCAGGCTGCCGCGCTTTTTCGTCATCTCGGCATTGAGGAACGACACAACGGTATCCTCGAGCTTATCTTTATATATCTTTCGCAGCGCGTCCATCGTGTCGGGCTGGGTATCGGTCAGGAACTTGAAAAGCAGCTCACGGTCAACGGCGAAAGCGCGGTCAAAGCTGTTCGCTTTGCGGACTACGTAGCCGTTGTCGGTTTTGAGGGTATCGAGGATAAAGGACTGGTATTGTTTTTCGGTTAGGATGTTATTCATTTTCTTCACCTGTGTTATCAATAGATTGAGCATTCTCAGATAAAAACTTAATAAAAGCATCTACAGATTCTCTTTTTTCGGGAGTAATAGATAATGAAGACAATTTCTGCATCATATCAAGGCTCTGATAAATTTTCTCTATTATTCCATTTGACTGTATCTGACGATTTAATGCTTCCATATCTAAGAACATTTTTTGTAATCTATCCAAAGAAGAGTGGACAAAAAGTTCGGAATCTTTGGGCTTTTCTGGGAACTCTATAAGATCTTTTATTTCACCTTCCAAAGACGCATTAGCAGTTTGAAATAATCCTCTTGCTTCTGAAAATGTATGGTAATTAATATTGTGTGCATGCATAACATCATTACGATATCCCCGAATTTTCCAGAAATTAGTTTTTATCTCTATCAGCCTATCATTTCCAAATATCGTATCCCAGTACGTTTTGTATGATAAATTCTTCAATTCTTCTATAAGATCAATCTTTGAACGATTGTCTTTAGTAGCTTTTCTTGCATTATTACAAAAATCTGAATCCACAAGTAAAAAATCGTAAATCTTTCCGAAATCTATAGCAATCCAATAAAATAAGCATAGCTTGACAAACGTGGTAAAATAAAGATAGAGGTGATAACCATGTTGAGTCAAGAA
>CACXHC010000140.1 GCA_902767285.1 uncultured Ruminococcus sp. | reverse complement strand
TCGGACGGAAAGCCGGTAACTGTTCCTACACAGGATATGATACTCGGTTCGTACTATCTCACTCTTGATAAAGACGGAGAAAAGGGCGAGGGCAAGATATTCAGAGATGTTGACGAAGCTAAAATGGCTTATGAAACAGGTGTTATTTCACTTCATGCTAAAATTAAGGTACGCAGAGAAGATGTCGTAGACGGCGAAAAAATCTCTGCGATGATAGATACAACAATCGGTAAAATTATATTTAATAATCCCATACCGCAGGATCTTGGCTTTGTAGATAGAACAATTCCCGGCAACGAGCTTAAATTTGAAGTAGATTTTCTTGTTGGTAAAAGCAAGTTAGGTGCTATAATTCAAAAATGTCTTAACAAGCACGGCACTCGAAAAACGAGCGAGGTGCTTGATGCGATAAAGGCTCAGGGATACAAATATTCTACCAAAAGTGCAATAACGGTTGCTGTATGCGATGCCACCATACCTCCGCAGAAAAAGCAGCTGCTTGCCAAAGCCGAAGCTGATATTGACGAGATTTACGCAGCATACAACACAGGTCTTTACTCAAACAACGAGCGTTACTCAAGTGTTCTGAAAGTTTGGGAGAGAACGACCGATGATGTTACAGAAGCACTTAAGAACAATCTTGACAGATACAATCCTATATTTATGATGGCTGATTCCGGTGCGAGAGGTAGTATGAACCAGATTCGTCAGCTTGCCGGAATGAGAGGACTTATAGCAAACACATCAGGTAAGACGATCGAAATTCCCATCAGAGCGAATTATCGTGAAGGTCTTAACATACTCGAATACTTTATTGCATCTCGTGGTGCAAGAAAGGGTTTGGCAGATACGGCACTTCGTACAGCCGACTCGGGATACCTCACAAGACGACTTGTTGACGTATCACAGGAAGTAATTATTTATGAAGAGGACTGCGGAACAAAGCACGGACTCGAAGTATACGAAATCCGTGACGAAAAGCGTGTTATCGAACCGCTTGACGAACGACTTCAGGGCAGATTCCTCATTGAAGATTTTGTTGACAAAACAACGGGCGAAGTTCTTGTATCTAAGGATAAGTTAATAGATTCAAACGATGCCGCAAAGATAGTAAACACAGGTGTAACAAAAGTTCAGGTTCGTTCGGTAATCGGTTGCAGAGCAAAGCACGGTGTATGTCGCAAGTGTTACGGTTCGAACCTTGCCAACGGTCAGCAAGTAACGGTTGGTGAAGCAGTCGGAATCATAGCGGCTCAGTCGATAGGCGAGCCGGGTACACAGCTCACCATGCGTACATTCCATACGGGCGGTGTTGCATCGGCAGAGGACATCACCCAAGGTTTGCCCCGTGTCGAGGAGCTTTTCGAGGCACGCAAGCCGAAGCGTTTGGCAATTCTCTCCGAAATCGAAGGCGATGTTTCTTACGAAGAGATAAAGAACAGCATGCACGTTGTTGTTCAGGTTAAAAAAGGCGACGAAATTTCTGATAGAAGAGAGTACCTCATACCATTCGGTTCGAGAGCGATTGTTCACGAAGGCGACCACATTCAGAAGGGTAGCAAAGTAACCGAAGGATCGGTAAATCCGCACGATATTCTTTTGATTCTCGGTTCTGATGATGTTCAGAATTATCTGATTGAAGAAGTACAAAAAACGTACAGGCAGCAGGGTGTTGATATTAACGATAAGCACATTGAGGTTATTGTTCGTCAGATGATGAAGAAGGTCAAAATTGAGGATGGCGGAGATACCGAGTTCTATACCGGTATGCTTGCAGAAAAGAACGATGTTCTCTCGGCGAATGAAGAGATCAGAAGTAAAAACGAAGATCTTGAAAAGAGACTGGCAGGACGAGTTCACATAAAATACAGCGGCCCAATTAGCGAGCTTTCGGCAAACGCACTGTATTATCACAAAAACAGAGCTTTAGACCAAGCAATTGAGGACGGCGACACCAATATTACCGAAGTTCTTAACTCCCCCGATGAAAGATTCCTTTTTGAGGCAGAGTACGAGCAACTCCTTCTTGGTATTACGAAGGCATCTCTTGCAACAGATTCGTTCTTGTCGGCGGCATCATTCCAAGAAACAACAAGAGTTCTCACCGATGCGGCAATCAAAGGCAAAGAGGATCCGCTCCTCGGACTCAAAGAAAACGTTATTATCGGTAAACTTGTTCCGGCAGGTACAGGCATGAACAGATATAATTCAATCATACTCGAAAAAAAGAAGGATCCTTCGCAAATCAACGATAGCACCGTAACCGAAGAAATCCCCTCAGACGAGTAATTCCCTTTTTGGGGGCTGCTTTCTCGGGGGCTGCCGCCCCCGAACCCCGCCTTCTTTTTTTTGAAAAAAAAGAAGCAAAAAAAACTTTAACTATATAAATTTTGTGTTGTCCAACTAACATTCTATAAAATCAAAACAAATCCGACTGCATCAGTACGCAGTCGGATTTGTTTCTATGTTAATAAACCTTTTTTACACAATTAAAGTTTTTTGGAAAGGGTTTGGGAAAACCTTTTTTTCAAAAAAGGTTTTCCCAAGAAAAGCCTCGG
>CACXHC010000139.1 GCA_902767285.1 uncultured Ruminococcus sp. | reverse complement strand
TCTCCAGCTCAAACATCGCCAACATTGCTGTCCCATGACCAATAGGCTTGGACTCCCATCCATTCCAACTTAAATCTGCATTCGCTTCAAAGTCCTGTGTTTTACTGGGCTCCTTATTATTCTCCTGTTTAGGTATCGAAATGCTTTCAGGTGCTGATTCTTCCATTCTTGTAATGTCGTTGGATCCACATCTCATACAGAACCTAAATGGTTGTCCTGTACTCGATTGATAACCGCAGGAATTACATTTGCAAATCAATTTAATCTCTCCTTTGTTTTTTCTTATTCAAAACGCCTTTTTACAAAATCTTTAACAATAAGATACGATTCATACAAAGGCTTATATCCCATACTGACAAAAAGATTATCCATTTCTTTCTCAGAATAATCTGCACATATTTTATTTAATTCGGGTAAATATTCATCGTATAAAGCCGGTGGGGTTGCATCATAATATGCCGGAGCAGTGATTGAAACGTCATATTTTTTTATATGCTCGTTATAATCGAGAATGTAAATATAATCAATATTACTTACCCAGTCCTCCCCGTTTTCCCTTGATATTTCAAAGGAAAACCACGAAAAAACCAACTGCTTGAATTCGGTTTGTATCGCAAAAGGAAGAGAAAAAGTCTGATCAAGAACTCTTCTGCTTTCAATTATGTATTCTAATTGCTGAATATCAATCATTTTTGCAAATCTCCTTTTGATAATAGCGATTCTTCTCTATCTTGTCTTTACCTTTACTTTTTCTTTATCGTCATCCCTTTTTTTTACAAACTGAACGCACATACCGACCGTGTTTTTTACCATTTCAGTAAATTTTTCGGCAGATAAAGAAATCAAATTAACTCTGTTCACCTTTCCGCTCTCGTCTCTGAAATCGTTAAACCCACCTGTATCGTTAATATACACAGACGCGATTTCACCGCTTTCGCCCACTTCAAAGCCTACGACATTTACAGCGTGATTAGCAACATTTTTAACGACCAATACCTCTCGATTACCGCGCTTTTCAATATATGGCTCAAGATTGGCGGTATCGATAAGCCCACTGCTTTTCAAATCCTGCGCATGAACCGTCATAAGAATACTTTCTCCATTGGACAGGCGCGAGCACATTTCGTTCAGGGAACCCTTTGATAATAATTTGCTTTCGCAATCCAGCCCGATGTGATTAAAGTAATTCTGACGAGTAATATAATTTGTTCCACCATTCCGGTTTTCATTCTTCGGATCGGTAACACACCACTTGTTTTCGATAAATTCAAGGAATCCTTCGTATTGTGTTTTATGTGTACCGAGAATCTGATTTTCACAACTTACGCTACTGTTCACACCGCATGTTCCACCGGTCTGTCTGCTAGTAATAACGTTATCGCACGCATGGTGGATATCTGTATTCCCCCTAAAGCCGACAAACCTGGTGTTGATATGCTCGTTGCTTAAACCTAATTTAGCCGCCTGCTCATTCAGGCTGTTCTGCTGCACTCTGATATCATCCTGTAAAACCTTCACCGCTGATTGATAATTACGCATTTCGGAAATGGCTCTTTCCCTATTCTCACCAGAAGAAAACCGAAAATCATTTTTTACCAAATCATACAGTTCATCGACTCTCTTTCCGTAATACTCGGAGATTTCCTTATTGCGTGAAATTCTATTCCTGACTGGATCCAATGATCGACTTAAAAACGACTGGTGCTGATGCGAATTTTTTCCGTACTTTCTCAGATTATAACTTATACTGTTGTTGACTGACTGATTTGGTACCGGATTGAAATCACTCTCTTTTGGCATTTTTGCCAATAATATGTTTGCTGTTTGAGGATATTCTTTTCTACCAATAACCTCGACAGGTATTTCATATCCTAATTCCCTTGCAGCTAGTATCCTATGCCGTCCATTTGAATCAAACTCATAGTATCCGTCACATTCTACTACTCTTGTCTTATCAACAAAATATATCTGTGTGCAAGTACCTAAAACCGGATCCTGTAGTAAATCCTCTTTTGTTCTTCCAGAATCTAATTGCTTCCTTACTTCCGGAATGTGTTTTGCAATCTCTCTAAAGCTTTCTTGAGATCCATCACGCTTGTGCTGACTCCAAAAGTTAGAGGGATTGTCAACATCATACTCACTTAAATGTATTCCTTCAATTAGGCTTGGTGAAATGGATACTGTTTTAGGTTCATCAAATATTCTGTATGTATAATCCTCTGAAGAATAGTAGTCCTTTTTAAATCGCTCGTAATTTGCTCCTTTGACAAAATAGTCGGATCCATTGATATGTTTATCAACTTCAAAGCCTGAGAACATCCGGGAATTGCCGCTTCCAGAGCTTCCCCTGCCGGCGGTACCTTGGTTATTTGAAAAGCCCGTATCGTAGCCGGCGCCGTCGGGTTTGCCGTCCGCACTATTATCATCGGAAAACACATTTCCACCGTTTGCAGAATTCATATTACCGTTCGGCTGCGCTTGTGACATATTAGCTGAACCCTGTGTACGCTTTCCGCTGCCGCCTTGGAAAGACTGTTCTTCCCCCTGTAAAT
>CACXHC010000138.1 GCA_902767285.1 uncultured Ruminococcus sp. | reverse complement strand
GCTCCGAACACTGTTCCGGGTACCGCAAGACCCGCTCCAAATACAGTTCCGGGGGCAAGACCTGCTCCAAACGGTATGAACGGTAATAGACCAAGACCCGCTCAAAATACAATCCCGGGAACAAGACCTGTTCCGAACGGTATGAACGGGAACAGACCAAGACCAGCTCCGAACACTGTTCCGGGTGCAAGACCCGCTCCAAATACAGTTCCGGGGGCAAGACCTGCTCCGAACGGTATGAACGGTAATAGACCAAGACCCGCTCCGAACACAGTTTCGGGAACAAGACCCGCTCCAAATGGCATGAACGGTAACAAACCCGCTCAGAACATTGACCCGGACATAATACCTACTCCAAAATCTATACGAAATCCGGACGGCGGATATAACTCAAATATGTGATGAACTCGTTTCAACTAATATTCAAGTATTATTATTTATATGACCGAACTTGAAATATTGTGCATATATTATGTAAGTTCGGTCATATCATAATTAACATATCCATAATCGGAGGTGCATTTTTGTGGCAGATGAGATTAGGGACGCTTTAGAACTTAGGCGAACAGCTAAAGAAGCAAAGCGTTATCTTTTGCTAATCCGCATACTTGCCTTGATAACAATTGTTCTGATAATAATTGTTGCTATTGCATACGCAATATCATATTTTTATACAAAGTATGGCAGTTTTACCGTTAGAGTAGATAAATATGATATGGTTCAGCAAGGACTGTCGCTCTCTGAAACACCCGATTATAAAGTGTCACAAGCAGTCCTAAATGCTGATATTGTATATAATATGACGAATATCAGCGGTGATGATCTTCCGCCAACAGTCGATCAAATCAACGGTCCCCACAACGGCGAAAATTTTATAGCATATACATTTTATCTTATAAATTCGGGTGATGATACCATCTCTTACGAAGGTGATCTGTATATAGAAGAAGTTACAAAGGGCGTTGACGAGGCTGTTCGTGTTGCTGTTTACGAAAACGGTGAGAGAACACTTTACGGCAAGACCAAGAAAACCGGAGGAGGAAAAGAAAGCGACTGCGACAGTACATTCCTTACCGCTACTACCGTTATGAAAACTTCTCATGACGGTTTTAAATCAAAAGAAAAAGATAAGTTCACTGTGGTTATCTGGCTTGAGGGCAACGATCCCGAATGTGTAGATGAAATCGTAGGTGGAACTATAAAATTCGGAATGAATTTCAGAATAGTTGAAACTACATAATCAAGGAGAAAACTTATATGAAAAAAGCATTAACTATTATCGGAAACGCCTTTTTGTGGCTCATTGTCATTTTTTCACTTGTTGTAACCATATTGGTATTTTCGTCTACCAACAGCAACGGAGTTGCAAATTTTCTTGGGTATATCCCCTTGACGGTTGAATCACCGTCCATGCACCCCACATTTGATGAGGGCGATTTGATAATCTGCAAGCAAATAGAGGATCCCTATACCCTGCAAGTTGACGATGTTATAACTTTTTGGACTTTAATCGATGGTCAAAAAGTAAAAAACACTCACCGAATTGTCAGAATTAATGATACCGGCAACTCAATCAGCTTTATTACCCGAGGCGATAACAACCCCATCGATGACGAATTACCTGCATATCAAAGCGAACTTATAGGCAAATGGACTAATATAAGATTGACCGGTGCCGGAAAAATAATGGCTTTTATTCGTACAAAGCTTGGTTTCTTTGTATGTATTATCATTCCGATGGCGTTGTTCTTCCTGTTAGAATTGTACAAATTCATTATCACGGTCATCAGCCTTAAAAATGCCGAAAACGTTCCGGAGCTTGACGAAGAAGAAATCAAACGCCGAGCTATCGAAGAATATCTCGCACAGCAGAAAATGCTCGATGAAAGCGATAAAAAGCTCGCTGAAGCTAAAAAGAACAGTGAATCCGATAGTGGTGAAAACAGCGATAATTCAAACGAAAAGTCAGCTGATGAAAAATCACCGGAAAATACCGAAAAATCGGTTGACGAAAAATCACCGGAAAATATCGAAAAGTCGGCTGATAATAAGGAATCAACCCAAAATATCGAAAAGTCGGCTGACGAAAAATCAACCGAAAATACCGAAATTTCGGTTGAAGAAAATAACGAAAATAACAACAACAATGAAAAGTCTGAAGGCGAGAATAAAGACGATACAACTAATGCGTAAATCAATCGCATGAAGCCTTTTCTCTAACGAGGGATGGTGCTATGGATACCTTCTTAAAATGGTTTTTTGAGTTCATAACAAAGATTATTCAGGGATTCGGTCTGATATTTCTCGGATTGTGGAATGGACTGAAACAAATCTTCAATTTCAAACAGTACATAGAGCTATTTAAACAGTATTCTCCCGAATTTAGTGTTTTTGAGTGGATACTCTCTGTTATTGCAATATTGTTTGTTATTGCGATATTCGTGTTGATTGGCTTTATTATCGTACTTTTTGTGAGAAAATATCTGAGATTCAGACACTCGATCGTAAGCAACGAAGACCTTCTTGAGGAAATATCCGAACTTCAAAGACGTGTTATCAAAGCTGTTAAGGAAAAAGACGAGATAATGGCGATCAAGGTTGCTCAGTTCGGCGGCGGTTCAAGAGCTATGATAAGCAGTTCTTCCGGTTCGGGTGATGTTAGCATTGATGAGGCTTCAGGTATTATACAAACTAACGATATTCGTTTCTCAAAACTTATTGAAGTTGATAATATGTATGCGAAATACGTTCCGCCCACGTACAACAATGACATCACTCTTGATGAACTTGTTGAACGCTTCCGTAATTTTGCTTGCAGCAGAATGAATCTTTATTACGAAGAAAAAACAATTCGTTTGTTTATTGCAGGCATGGCATCAACAAAACTCCTTATTCTTCAGGGTATATCCGGTACCGGTAAAACCTCTCTCCCCTACTCTTTCGGTAAATTTATGCAGGTAGATACGACCATCGCATCTGTTCAGCCGTCGTGGCGTGACCGTACCGAGCTTTTCGGATACTTCAACGAATTTACCAAAAATTTCAACGAAACCGAAGTTCTTAAACGTATATACTCATCGGGTTACAACGATGACGTTAATTTTATACTTCTCGATGAAATGAACATCGCCCGTGTCGAGTACTATTTCGCCGAAATGCTGTCTATTCTTGAAATGCCAAATCCCGATGAGTGGGAGCTTGATATTGTTCCTAACTCGTGGAGCAGTGACCCGACCAAACTCAACCGAGGCAAACTGAAAATTCCTCAAAATGTATGGTATATCGGAACGGCTAACAACGATGACTCGACATTCGCTATTTCGGATAAGGTGTACGACCGTGCTCAGCCAATAAACCTCGACACAAAAGGTATGGCGTTCGATGCTCCCGATACCGACCCGATTTTTCTCAGTTTTTCGTATCTGCAAAGTCTTTTTGATGACGCAAACACACTTTTCCCGCTTTCAGGCGAAAGTCTTGAGAAAATTCAGACTCTCGACCTTTGGGTAATCGAAAAACTGCGTGTGGCTTTCGGTAACCGTATTATGAAACAGATGGCTTTGTTTGTTCCAACTTACGTTGCCTGCGGAGGTACCGAAGTAGATGGTATAGATTACGTTCTTGCAACAAAAGTATTCCGTAAATTTGAGGCTCTCAACCTCGCTATGCTCCGTGAAGAACTCGGAGAGCTTTGTTCTTATCTCGAAGAGCTTTTCGGTGAGGGGTCAATGGGCGAATCAATAGCATATCTCCACAGACTCCAGAAGTTGTATTAATAAATAACTAAAAAAAAAAAAAAAAGAAAAACTGCACAAAATATTCTAATT
>CACXHC010000137.1 GCA_902767285.1 uncultured Ruminococcus sp. | reverse complement strand
TGGTCGGGAAACTTCGGGTTGCGGAATGTTCTGTTGAGGAGCATTTTGTGCTTGCCCGAAATTTTTCATAGCAAATGAACTCATCGGTTTATCGGGATTTGGTCGGGAAACTTCGGGTTGCGGTGCATTTTGCTGAGGAACGGCATTCTGTGCCTGACCGAAATTTCTTGCAATAAACGAGCTGACCTTCTTCTGCGGTGCTTGCTGAACAGGAGCAACCGCATTAGCCATAAACGAAGTTTTTGCTTGAGTATCTCTTGGAATCGGGGCAACCGCATTAGCCATAAACGAAGTTGTCGCCTGAGTATCTCTTTGAATAGGAGCAACAGATTGAGCCGTAAACGAAGTCGTTGTCGGCTGATTACTTGGTTGCTGAATACTCGGTTGCTGAATACTCTGATATTGAAATTGAGGTTGCTGAACACTCGGCTGAATATTTATGTTAGTAGATTTTATAGCCTGAAAATTAACTTGCTTTTCCTGAAGTGCCGATTCATCAACATTCCAATCCGAAATAACACATTCGTAAATTGAAAGCGGTCTGGAAACAGTCACGTCATCATAACTCAAAGATAAGGTTTTGTTGCTTTCGAGAGCCGATTTGACCATACCGAACAACTCAATATAATTGTCTTCTGTGGTGCTGTAAGCGTCAGAATACGAAAGAGCAAACTCACTTGTAGAAGAAAATACGCTTCCGATAAAACTATCCTGTTCTAAAAGAAGTTTTTCGGCTGTTGCACGGCAGTCATCGGCAGAATATAAATTAGCTTGTTTCAAGCGGTCTTGCTTTGTTTTGAATCCGACAAGCATAAATTTTTTGTACAATGCAATATGCATCATATATTGAGTGAAAAGATTCTTCCAAAGCAGTTTTTGGCTGTCACTGAGCGGAGGCCCTATAAACTCGTCACCATCGAGCTGTGAAAGCGGAACAAACGGTTTTTCTGCTGTCGAAAATCCTCTCATAAGCAATTTTATAAGAGAAAGAATTTTTTCATGATCTGATTTGCTTACTCCCTTTATCGCAAATCTGAAAATCTGAGCAGTTTCTTTCATAAATTCACCCACGGAGTATACTGCACCGCTGTCATTATATTTGTAGTTGCATGAGCATAAATTATCACCGCACTGAAGAGGACATATTTCGACATCTTTCATGCTTTCGGCATCACAAACATTTGTTATGCAGGTGAGAACTTCGGGAATCTTCACTTCAAAAATGCCGTTCGGCGTATTGAATGATGATTTATACGGCACTCTGCCATTTGCGTAAAATACAATATTGGATTTTGTATAATCTTCGGGAGCCGTGCTGTCGGGAAGCCATGCAACGAAATCTTTTCCGCTGTGATTTTCCCTAATTTCAAAATCATCGGGAATTGCAAACTCGTATCCGTTGCCCGAATATTTTTTCTCTTGATAATAAGTAGGAGCATAATTAAAAATCGAAATTTCAGATTTTTGTACAGGTGGAGCAGTCGAAACAACAGGCTCAACCGTGGGAGCAGCTGCAACAGTCGGGGGAGTGCTGATCTGTTGCGACTGCTCAACTGCCGGAATTGTCGGCACCGGAGCAGTTTCAGCAACAGGTTTATTCGAACCCGAAATATTAAGTTTTTTTCGTTTAACAGGATTACACAACTCACTATTTTCAATTTGCTGAGTAGAATAATATGCCTTGCCATCGGTGATTTTTCGATATAGTATGCCTTGCTCACCAAGTGAAATAAGTGCAGAGGAGATATTTTTTCTTCCGGCACTGCCAAACTCGGTGGATTTGCATATATCGCCCAAACCAACAGGCTCAGCGGATAAACGAATATAATTGTATAATTTTTCTTCAAAATTATTCATGTATACACCGTCCTTTATTTGATAGAATATTGACCTACAAACAATTATATAACACAACAAACTTTGTGTCAATATATTACATATAGGACTTTTTTATAAGTAAATAAATTGTTGAAAATCCTCAGATTTTTATTTGCTCAACGGCTCTGCCGAGTGCTATCATAGTGCTGTATACCGTGAAAATTACATACAAAGCGAACATCAAAACCGCAAATCCGAAATATTTTTTTAAAAACGGACATCGCACCGCTAATCTGTATGATATACTGTACGCTGCAATTATAGCCAAAACACCGCACATAATATCCGCAAAAAGATAATTTTTTCCCAAAATTCCCGTGTATGTGTAAAATAACAGCGGAATGGATATTGCCAAAACATAAAGTCCCGTAATTTTTGCTGTTGCAAGTTGCTTAAACGAAATATCAATGCAGAATATCTCGATAAATGCCCAAAAAATATACGGTACAGCAAATATTTTGATATGTTCGGTAACACTCTCGTCTACTGACGAAAACAATGCTGTATAAAACTGTTTTCCACTCCAATCGTACACAAGATGAAGTATACATGCCAATGCAAAATTTAGTATAGCTCCGGCTATTTCGTACCTTTTCAGCTTCTGTAATTCGGCCATAAATATCGTTCCTTTCAGAAAATTTATTTGAAAACATTACGAAAATATTTGATATTTTCATAAATATATGGTATAATGATATTAATCTATAATGAGAGGTGGACTCTATGAGAAAATTAACCAAAAGTCAGCAGAAGGTTTTAGATTGTCTTATCGAGCATAGAAATGACGGAATAGCTCCTACTGTGAGAGAAATATGCGATGAAACCGGATTTAAATCTACATCGACAGTACACAATCATTTAAACTCTTTGGAGAGATATGGTTACATTACACGCCGTCCCGATTGTGCAAGAGCAATCATATTAAATAATTCCGAGGGTATTCCCTCAAGCGTTTCTGTTCCTATAATCGGAACTGTAACAGCCGGTATGCCTATATTCGCCTTTGAAGAAAATCTCGGCTACGTTACCGTTGATGAAAGAATTAAAAGGGGTCGTGAGATTTTTGCTCTCAAAGTAAAGGGCGACAGTATGCTCAATGCCGGTATCTATGACGGCGATATTGCAATTTTTGTGCGTCAGCCTACCGCTGAAAACGGTGAAATAGTCGTTGCTCTTATTGAAGAAGAAGCCACCGTTAAGCGTTTTTTCAAAGAACATAATTTTATAAGACTTCAACCCGAAAATCCTGCGTATGTTCCTATCATTTCGGAAGATGTCAAAATTTTGGGTAAGGTTGTAACAATTATCAGAAATTATGAGTAATTTAAATGTTTATGATTCGACAGGCAAACCACTCGAAATAGAGCGAAAATATCTTGTCGAAATGCCTGATATGAATATTGTGCAAAAATGCGAGGGCTATCAGAAATCCCATATAGAACAATTGTATCTTGATAAACCCGCAGAAGGCAGAATCCGTAAACGCGAATATTCCGACAAATGCGTATGCTATCACACCGTAAAACAAGATGTAACCGATGTCAGCCGAATCGAAGTCGAAAAAGAAATCTCACAAAGCGAATACGAAAGATTATCGGCATATATTCGTCCAAACACAAAAATTATACACAAAACTCGTCACTGCTTTTTGTATAAAGGGCAGTTGTTCGAACTTGATGTGTTTGATAATATCGAGGGTCTTGTTTTGCTCGAAATCGAATTACAGAACGAAAAACAAAAAATAGATTTTCCCGATTTTATAAAAATAACGGCTGAAGTCACTCACGATAAGCGTTTTAGAAATTTTTCGCTTGCATCAAGTGATTTCTGTTTGCTTGATTTTATTTGAGAAAATTTCATTTATGGTTAAAAAGAAAAGATTTGAAAAAAATGTAAATGAGGAGGTATATTTTAGTGGCTAAAATTTTAATAGTAGACGATGATGAAAATATCCGTGAAATATTGGAAAACATTCTTAGAAAATCAGACCAGAATTATGATATAATTACCGCTTGCGATGGCGAGGAAGCATTAAACTTATTCAAAGCCCAAAAGCCTGATATTGTTCTTCTTGATTTGATGCTCCCAAAAAAAAGCGGAGAGCAGGTATTTGACGAGATTCACAAGATTTCGGACTGCCCTATTTTGATAATTTCTGCAAAAGACGATCCCGTTGACAGAGTTGTAAATATCGAAAAAGGTGCTGATGACTATATAACAAAACCTTTCAATAGCAGAGAAGTGGCCGGAAGAGTTAAAAATAATTTGAACCGCTACCAAAGACAAAAGGAATGGCAGGATCAAAGCGACGAAAAGTGCGTTGAATATGACGGACTTTACATAAATCTTACAAAATACGAAATCAGAGTCAGAGGTGTTCCGATAGTTGCTCCGCCGAAAGAAATGGAGCTTATATATCATTTGGCAAGCAATCCCAACATAGTATTCAGCCGAAACAAACTGCTTGACGTTGTATGGGGATTTGAGTATTTTGGAGATTCGAGAACGGTTGACGTTCATATAAAACGACTCAGAGAAAAACTTGATAAAGTATCAGAGGAATGGTCGCTCAAAACCGTGTGGGGCGTTGGCTACAAATTTGAAGTGAGAGATTGATTTTTTTTGACGCTGTAAGATCCGATTTTGTGGTCTTACAGCGTTGGTAATTTAGCGGTAAAGGTGCTTTTTATGAACATCAAAAAAAAGAGAAAAGAGTCTATATTCAAAAAATATCTCGCTTTGAGCATGACTGCCGTGTTTGTGGGATTATCGGTTTTGGGCGTAATGATAGTATTTTTTGTTACGCAGTATTGGCAGGCGGATCGCTGGGAAACTCTCGAAAGCTACGCAACAACAATGTCGCTTTCAATTACAGACAAAATAATCATCGAAAACGACAAAGCCATGATAAGCGATACCAACGGAACTATAAAAGAAACTATGCAAACTCTTTCGGGCGGTCTGCTGACCGACATAATTATTGTAGATTCCGAAGGCAAAATAGCTTTTTTCTCGGAAAATGCCAAAGGAATAACCAAAAACACCGTTATTAAAAACGAATATTTTGAAAAGGCTGTCGCAGGCGGTTTGAACGAAATATCCGATTTTGGGGGCATATATGACGACAAATATTATATAGTCGGTGTTCCTGTTCAGTATTTGCAAAACGGCGAACTTATTCCCGTGGGAGCGGTATTTGTTACAACGTCATCTCAAATATACCGAGATTACGTTACAACTATAATCAAAATATTCTGCTCGGCAGGTATAGTCATTTTTGCGTTGATATTCTGTTTTATGGGGCTTTTCGCATATCAGATAACAAAACCGCTGGGGCAGATGGCAAAGGCTGCCGATGCTTTCGGAAAAGGAAATTTTTCGGAGCGTGTTTATGTCACGAGTAATGACGAAATAGGGCGTTTGGCGGTTTCGTTCAATACGATGGCAGATTCGCTCGATGCCTCTGAGGGCATGAGGCGAACATTCATAACTAATGTTTCGCACGAACTCAAAACTCCAATGACAACTATAATCGGATTTGTTGACGGTATTCTCGATGGGACTTTTCCCGAGGAAAAACAAATGCATTATCTGAGAATCGTATCGAGCGAGGTGAAAAGACTTTCAAGGCTTGTTACTTCAATGCTTGCTTTGTCGAGAATCGACAGCGGCGAACTGAAACTCGTCGGCAAAAATTTTGATATAACGTCAACACTTTTCAACATATTTTTTTCTTTTGAACAGCAGTTGAATGACCGAAATATAAATGTTCTTGGACTTGATGAACTTGAGCCGATAGAAGTATACGGCGATGCCGATATGATTCATCAGGCAATTTATAATTTGGTTGAAAATGCATCCAAATTCACAAACGAGGGCGGTGACATATCTGTAAAGGCTAAAACTACAAAAGATGAGTTGGAAATCGCCATAACAAACACGGGTGACGGCATACCGCCCGAGCAAATCGGCTTTATTTTTGAAAGATTCTATAAAACAGACGAGTCACGCAGTTATGACAAAAAAGGTTTGGGATTGGGTTTGTATCTTGTTCGTTCGATTCTCAGACAGCACGGCGGGGATATTACCGCCGAAAGCAAGGTCGGAGAGTACACTACATTCAGATTTACTCTGCCCCTTCCGTCAAAACGTTAAAAAATACACTTGATATTTTGAAGAAAATTTGTTATAATAACTTTTGAGAGGAGGGCTTCGATGAACGAAAACGAATCTAATAATTTAAATAAAGTAAATCTTGATAAAAATTCAGATGTTTCGGAAGTTAAAAATCCAATAAACGAAATTTCGGTACCGGAAAATTCGGAAGTTGAAATTTCGGTGCAGGAAAATCCGGAAATCGAAAATTCGGTGCAGGAAAATCCGGAAATCGAAAATTCGGTGCAGGAAAATCCGGAAATTGAAATTTCGGTGCAGGAAAATCCGGAAATCGAAAATTCGGTGCAGGAAAATACCGAAAATGACGAAATATCGCTTGAGGGCAGACAAAATCGACTTGAGGAAAAAATAAAAGAACTTGATGCACTTCCCGAAAACCCTATATCTACTGAAGGATACGACAAAAAAGCCCAAAAAGGCGGAACTCCGTTGGCATCAAGATTGTATCTTATAATTTCGGCGTGTATTATAGCTTTCTTTATTGGTGCGTTTGCGTGGGAATGTACACGAACATATCGTGAATACGGTATGTTTGGCGGTGATATAGAAAGATTCGTTGACACAGATTACGACTTTTTTTCCAGAAAAAATTCAGATACCGATTCAAGCACGGAAGCAGACACCGATTATTTCGAGCATTTTTTGAGTGATACCGATATTGACACCGAAGAGCAATCCGAAAATTCGGTAAAAAAAGCTCCCGATACAGATACAATCGTTAATAAAGCATCGGCAACTCTTGTTGGTAAAGACCAGCCTAAAGACATAGATTCGCCAAATTACACCGCAAGAAAAGTCTACAAAAAACTCGAAAATTCGGTTGTTGGAATAGTCGAATACTCCTCAAAATCGGTGGTTGGTCAGGATTCTTACAGAGTCGGGACAGGTTCGGGCATAATCGTTTCAAAAGATGGATACATAATAACAAACAGTCACGTTATTGATGATTCGCTCGACACGGGTGCCGAAGTCGTTTTGAATGACGGAAGCCGTTATGCTGCATCAACGGTCGGTTTTGACTCAAGAACGGATATTGCTGTTCTGAAAATAGACGCTGAAGGACTTATCCCTGTTGAGTTTGTGGACTCGTCACAAGTCGAAATAGGTCAGGACGCTATTGTAATTGGCAGTCCCGGAGGTTTGGCATATTCAAATTCGCTTACAAAGGGGTGTGTGTCGGCTCTCGACAGAACGGTAAAAACAAACACCATTGTTTCGTATATCCAAACGGACGCAGCAATCAACCCCGGCAACTCGGGCGGGCCTTTGCTAAACGGTGCCGGTCAGGTTATGGGTATAGTTACCGTTAAAATCGCCAACACCGATTACGAGGGCATGGGATTCGCTATTCCGTCAAATACCGTCATAGAAGTCGCAAACAGCATTATAGGCAACGGATATGTTTCGGGCAGAGTAAAAATAGGCGTTACTGCAAGAATGTACTCGGGCGGAATTTCGGCGGGTATATACGGAATAGAAATAATAAAAATCAGTGATGATTCTCCGCTCAAATCTACCGAAGTAAAAGTTGGCGATGTTATAACAAATGTTGATGGCGATGAGATAAGCACTTTCGCAGAGCTTTATACAAAACTCGGTACATATTCGCCGGGCGATAAGGCGGAGTTGACAATCTACCGTCCGCCGACTCCCGGTGATGCCGGAAAGACTTTCAAAGTAACTATTGAAGTCATAGAGGATAAGGGACAAACCGAACATTAGTAAAAATTACCAAAAAAATCTTTCTAATACCGACAATGTGCAAAAACCGAAATTTTTTTGAAAAAAATTTGATTTTTTTTAAAAAAACTATTGGAATTTTACAAAAAATATAGTAGAATATATATAGCACATATTTTAAAAATAGGTGGGATGATTTATGCGTGGAGTAAAAATTGTAAGTAGAACCGAAACAACAAAAATTATCGTAGATGACGAAACCAGACCATTGCCGATAATACTTTTCCTGCTCTTTACGGTTGCGACAACAGCGGTTAGTATAGTTGGCATTATAAACCCTGAACAGCGTCGATTGGCATTCATTATGGCTGTGTCGTACTTCCTTATCAGTGCGTTGATATTCTCGGGTTATTCAACAACCGTATCCAAGCAAAGCACATACAAATATAAGGTCATTGTCGCTGAAGGAACAGATATGGACGAGTTCTACGATAAGTACGAAGTTCTTACACAAAAA
The DNA here is from genome assembly GCA_902767285.1 of uncultured Ruminococcus sp. Classification (GTDB taxonomy): domain Bacteria; phylum Bacillota; class Clostridia; order Oscillospirales; family Acutalibacteraceae; genus RUG592. The sequence goes on along the minus strand of CACXHC010000137.1, from coordinate 319 downwards.
GGCAGAGTTTACGAGGTTATCGAAAAGAGCTAACGTAAACGGACATTCAAAAATCAACAAGTTAAGGTTTAAGACAATTTTTTCGGGTGATCGTTCTGCGGTTGCCCGAATCTCCTTTTTCTCTTCTTTTTTTTGAAAAAAAAAGAAGCAAAAAAAACTTTTACTATATAAATTTTATGCGTTACAACAAACATTCTATAATAATTAGCAAATAAATATTTTTTTACGCAATTAAAGTTTTTTGGAAAGGGTTTTGGAAAACCTTTTTTTCTCTTCTTTTTTTTGAAAAAAAAGAAGCAAAAAAAACTTTTACTATATA
>CACXHC010000136.1 GCA_902767285.1 uncultured Ruminococcus sp. | reverse complement strand
TGCCTGCTGCGTCAAGAATGTACCACTTGCGCTCAACTTCGCCTTTTTTTGCCATAAAAGTTGACATAGTCTTATTCCTCCTAAACATTATAAAAGTATATGCGGATAAACTCCCGCATTCGTGCCTTGTAATAATAACATATCCGCAACCCATTGTCAACCGATTTTGCAAAAAAATTAATTTACTTCGGTAAAAACTCTTGTATTCTCTTTTGTACTCTCTTATGCTCTCATATACTCTCTTGCTATTTTCAATTAACGCTCCGTGAACCCGAATATTGTCGGTACATAGTGAATATGATTTTATCAGCCCCGGACGTTCGGATGAGACTCAGAGCAGTGACAGAAGGGAGCTGCGGAGCAGCTTTTCTCCTTCCGTCAGCTTTACAGGGGGATTTCTTTGTCTTCCCGTAAAGGACAATGCCGTCAACTTAAGGGTATAGTTTACTGAAAACTGAAGACTTAAAAACTTAAAACTTAAAAATATCGGAGTCGCTTCTTGCCTTCTTTTATAGAATAGGTTCAAAAAAATATAAAAACAATAAAAGAGCGAAGCGATTTTCCACTATTATTTATTCTTCAATCTTAAGTTTTCAGTCTTAAGTTCACGACATTGCATCGTGACGGAGGGAGTATAAAAAAATTGAATCTTCGCTTCGTACATTTTCTGCACAACTAAATAAATTTGATGATTACGCTCGATCCTCCCTCTTTGTCAAACTGCATTAAAACACTTTGTTTTTTGAATTGAAATAAATCGAATTTAGAATTAAAAACCTTCAAAAAGCACGAATTTTAGCCAACTTTTTGTAAAAAACAGAGAATTTTACTTTTGCTTTTTTGTTTGCCGTTAAGCCCTTGCAAATATGACGGGAATGTGATACAATATATAATAATCATCCGACGGCGGGGGGGATGATTATTATATAGTCGGGGGAGTGATTTTTACTACAATTTTAAGAAAGGACGTGTGAGAAATGAAGCAAATATCAAAAACAATCAAATGTTCGTTTGCGCTTGCACTTGTTGTTATGCTTTTGCTGAGCATGATGTCGGGTGTGCTGACATTGTCGGCAAGCGCAGATGAAAGTACGCTTCCGGTGCTTGTGAATAAGCCGGTCTTAACGCATTTTAAAGATAATGATCGCGATAATAGACTTCATACCGGTTACAATTCATTAGTGCTGAATTTTGACAACAGCAAATGCGAAGGCACGGGCAACGATCTATCGGATATTATATCAATCAGTTTTGATGTGGAATATTCCGACGGCTACGGCGCAAGAGGCACATGGTATGAGCAGGGCTACGGTTTGAGCGAGTATAATAGCACCTACTATCAGAACGGATACGTATACAGCTATGATTATACTTGGAACAACTGGAGTTCTTATTCTCATAGCAGTGGTATGAACGGTTCAAATGCTTTTCATGTAATTGACGCTTTCAGTACGGTCATGATTAATCCGAGAATGAATGCATATACAGACTATAGCAACCGGGATCAGGTTATGACGAGTTTAGATCTTACGATCAATTATGCGAACGGAGAATCACAGCCGATAAGCGTAATAATCGCTCCTATGAACGATTATATCAAATACAAAGCACCTGTTGTAACATGTACGTGTATGGCATTAAGCCTTGCACATTCAACGACTATAGACGACGAGGATTTCTACAAGCTTGAAACTGCTATCTTTGGTGTCGAAGGTCAATACGATAATACTACAAACAGATATTATGTAAATATCGAGAGCGAGAACGATGTAGTTCTCCCGATGGATCATATGTCGAGTACGGCGTATCTTGTACAAACGAGAGTCGGCGAGAACGTAGTTTATAATACGCCTCAGAGCGTTGACTTCGGTGAGAACTCAATAAGTCCTTATCCGGAGGGCGCAGACTACGGCAGAGTATTCACTCTCCCCGACGGTTCGTATGCAAGTGAAGAGGATATTCACAATGTTTATCCGTATCTTTATAACAACGGCATCCAGTTGTATAATTACAACGGAAGGATTTACAATGGCAGTAGTTCCTCCACAATGAATTCGTATATAGCAAATTATCCCGGATATTTAAAAAATGGTAACTATGATTATCCCGATACTGCCGATTTCCTTGACAATGGATATATTCTTGGTGTCGAAGATCTGTATACAGGTATTCCCGGAACTAACTTCGATCAGGAAAAGATCAACAGTTCTTTAGCGGCATTGAGCGGAAAGTACAATAACTCCAAT
>CACXHC010000135.1 GCA_902767285.1 uncultured Ruminococcus sp. | reverse complement strand
TTTGACGATGAATTTGAAAATTTGCTCATTTATAGTATAGTAAAAGTTTTTTTTGCTTCTTTTTTTTTCAAAAAAAAGAAGAGAAAAAAGAAAAAATTGCATATTTGCATACAAAAAAATAGTGATTTAGGGTATTGGGTGAATAACGTTTTTGGAGGTTGAGAATGAAAAGAAAAAGTAAAAATCCTGAAAAGTGTGACGAGATATGCGAAAATTGTATGAACAGATTCTCGTGCCGAAAGAGATCTCTTATAGGCTTTGAAAAGCTGGCTTTCGGAAGTACAGCCGATGCATTCAAGCTCATGATGAGTGACGGAAATCTCGATTTGTCGGGGCTGAACTTGTTCAATGTCGCCGAAATCAAAAAGCCTAAGGATGGTGCTATGGAACTCAAGTTTTTTGACAGGCTCAAGGCTTTGGAACAGCTGGGTGTTAATGTTCCTCAAAGTGATGGCTCGGCGGTGACGTTCTACAAGGCTCTCAACGAGTGTGCCGAAAAACTTGAGGTGAACAAAGATGATTCCTGAGAAATTTTCGCCAAAACAACTCAAAGTTATGACTTGGTGGAATGAGGCAAGCTCCGATTGTCGTAAAAATTCCATAATATGCGATGGGGCTGTTCGAAGCGGAAAAACTTTTTGTATGAGTACTTCTTTCGTTTTGTGGGCATTCTACAAATTCAATAATTCCGATTTCGGTATTTGTTCAAAAACTATTCGCTCCGTTAGACGGAATATTATTTCGCCGTTGATCGTCACTATGAGAGAACTCGGTTTTTCGTGCAAAGAGAAAATTTCTGAAAATTATGTCGATATTTCAATCGGCGACAGGGTCAACCGCTTCTATTATTTCGGCGGTAAAGACGAAAGCTCTGCTTCGCTTATTCAGGGTATGACGCTCTCGGGAATTTTGCTCGATGAAGTCGCACTCATGCCCCGCTCTTTCGTTGAACAGGCTTTGGCAAGATGCTCTCGGGAAAATTCGAAATTTTGGTTCAACTGTAATCCCGATCACCCTCAGCACTGGTTTAGACAAGAGTGGATCCTTAAATGCGAAAGCAAAAACGCTCTGTATCTGCATTTTACTATGGAAGATAATCCCTCTCTATCTGACGAAATTCTTCAAAGATACAAAAGTCTGTACTCGGGGGCGTTTTATGTGAGATTCGTTGAGGGCAAGTGGAGTTCTGTTCAAGGTGCGGTATATCCGTTTATGGACTCCGATAAGGCTTTTTGCGATGTTCCCCAAGGAACTGCCGACAGATACGTTATTTCATGCGATTATGGAACAGTCAATCCGTCATCGTTCGGGCTTTGGGGTGATTTCGGCGGAGTGTGGTACAGAATCAACGAATATTACTACGACTCAAGAGCCGAAGGATTCCAGAAAACAGATGAGGAACATTACGAGGGTCTTTGCAAACTGGCTGAGGGGAAAATCATCGAAAAAGTTATTGTGGATCCCTCTGCGGCGAGTTTTATTCAAACAATTCGTCGCCACGGTGATTTCGAGGTGGTTCGAGCCGAAAATAAAGTCGTTGACGGAATACGCAGTGTGTCGTGTGCGTTGCGTGACGGAAGCGTCAAAATTTGCCGATGCTGTAAAGATGCTGTAAGAGAATTTTCACTGTATCGCTGGGACGAGAGCGGCGGCAAGGACTGCCCCGTAAAAGAAAATGATCACGCTATGGACGATATTCGCTATTTCGTTTCCGACTTGATGCGTGATGACAATGATTTCTTTTCCGTTGCAAGTGTAAGGAGGTGATGTTTTAATTATGAATCTATTCGGAAGAAAAAAGAAAGAAAATCAGGTCTGCGAGCCTGTTGTTCAAACGGCAGCAAGAGAGCTTACTTCTCCTCTCGCAAAATTTCAGGGGCGTTCGGCAATCGAAAACAGCGATATTTATTTCCAACTCAAAAACAGTATTCCGATTGTCGATGCCGCCATAGAAAAAATAATCAGACTTATGGGCGGTTTTGATATTGCTTGCGGTGATGAGCAAATCAAAATTGACATCAACAATTTTTTTAAAAATCAATTCTTCGATTTCCAGTCCGTTTATATGAATCAGCTTTTGACATACGGTACGGCGGTCGGCGAAATAGTTCTCAGCGGTGATGGGAGAGATATTTATTCATTGGTGAATGTTCCGCTAAAAAATATTAATCTCAGATTAGCCGAAAATAATGTTGATGTTCTTGTATATCCTGCCGATATATGCGGAAACTGCGAGCCGTTTAAGTATCAAAATCTGCTTTTGGTTTCGGCGTTGAATCCCGAACCCGGAAAAGTTTTCGGAGTTTCGCTTCTGAATGGTCTTGAGTTCGTAAGCGATATTTTAATGAAAATTTATAATGCCATCGGTACTAACTGGGAGCGTGTGGGAAATGTGAGATTTGCCGTTACATACAAGCCTTCGAATGACTCCGACAGAGCTATGAGCAAACAGCGTGCCAAACAAATCGCCGATGAATGGAGCAAGGCTATGAGAGATAATTCAATTAGTGATTTCGTTTCGGTGGGAGATGTTTCAATAAAAGTTATCGGTGCGGATAATCAGATTCTCGACAGCGAAGTTCCTGTTAAACAAATGCTTGAGCAGATAACCGCAAAATTATCTGTTCCCCCGTTTTTGCTGGGGCTTTCGTGGAGTACTACCGAACGCATGAGTACTCAGCAAGCCGATATCCTGACAAGCGAGCTTGAGTATTACAGGCGAATCATGAACGGTGTAATATCAAAAACTGCCGATATTTGGTTTCAACTCCACGGTATTGACATTAATTACAAAATTGTGTGGGATAATATCAATCTGCAAGATGAAGTCGAACTCGCTCGATCCAGACTTTATAATGCTCAGGCTGATGCTTTGGAAAATAAAAAAGGAGGAGAATAATGCAAATTACCGAAAACGATATTGCACTTATAAACAAATATGCAAGAAAAAATTTGACCGAAGATGATTTATACATCTTCCCTGTTGTTCTGTGCGATAACGAAATTGACAGAGATAACGAGTGCTTTTCTGATGACTCTCTCGAAAAAATGGCGGAGCTTTTTGTCGGCGTTACCGGAATATACGACCATGACCCTTCGGCGAAAAATCAAGTCGCAAGAATTTACGAATGTCATGTCGAAACAGACCCAAACAAAAAAACATCATACGGAGCATTGTACAAAAAACTCTCGGCGAAAGCGTACATCACTAAATGCAAAAGCAACGAAAATTTAATTGCAATGCTCGATTCGGGCATAACAAAAGAAGTTAGTGTTGGTTGCAGTATCCAAAATTGTACTTGCTCCATCTGCGGAAAAAATATGCGAAAAGAATTTTGTCATGCAAAAGGCAAAACATACAAAAACAAACTCTGTTTCGGAATTTTGGAGAATCCCAATGACGCTTACGAATGGTCGTTTACAGCTGTTCCCGCTCAGAAATCCGCAGGAGTAACAAAAAGTTTCTCGTATCAAAACAACAATTACAGTAACGAATATATCGATTTGCTTAAACAACAAGCCTCGGAGGGTGAAAAATATAAATCTTTCCTCAGAGGCGAAACAGTCAAAGTCGGCGTTACTGCAAAATTGGGCATAAAAAGCGAGATTCTCGAAAAAATGACCCAAAATCTCAATGTTGAAGAACTTCTGTATTTGAAGGGGGTGTTCGAAAAATCCATATCCGAAAAATTACCCATAAAACCTCAAACGTTAGTTTCTGAGGATTTTACACAGTACGGCACAAAGTTTATAGACAAATCAAAATTCAACATCTAATTTTTTACTATTTTAAGAAAGGAATTTTTAACATGGCAATTTACGAAAATCTTACTATCGAAAAAGGTATGTACAAACCCGGCGGTTATGGTCTTACTCAGACGCTGGAGAAACTCGACCCCACAGAAAATTACAAAGGCACTCCCTTGGGCGAACTCGATGCTTTTCAAAGACAGCTCAAGCGTTTTGACATCAAAGTAAGCGGCCCTCAGAGTGACCGTGTAGAGAAATTTTTCGGCACAACGTCCTCGGCGGCTCTTTTTCCCGAATATGTAGGCAGAGCCGTTCGTCAGGGCATGGAAACAAAAAATGTACTCAAAGATATTGTTGCTACTACCACTCATATTGACGGCATGGATTATCGCTCAATCGCATACGTTCCCAATGATGCCGATATTGCTTTGCAGAGAGTCAACGAGGGTGCGAACATTACCGAAGTAAACATCACATTACAAGATAATCTCGTGTACCTCCGCAAAAGAGGAAAAATGCTTGTTGCTTCGTATGAGGCTATACGTTTTCAGCGACTCGACCTCTTTACAGTTATGCTCCGTCAAATTGGTGCGAACATCGCAAGAACACTCTTGAAAGACGCTGTAAACCTCATTATCAACGGCGACAACAACGCAAACCCCGCCGATACTTATAACACCGAAACCGAAGGTTCTTTGGTTTACAGTGACCTCATAAATCTTTGGGGTGAGATTTCTCCGTATAATCTCAATACTATCATCGCTCCCACACACGAAGTCAAAACCCTTCTTAATCTCACCGAAATGAAAGATTCTTTTGCCGGACATAATTTCCACAAAACAGGCGAAATGATAACTCCGCTTGGGGCTAAGCTCATCCATGACCCCGATATGAACTCAGGAAGAATCATCGGTCTTGACAAAAACTATGCTCTCGAACTCGTTATCGCCGGAGATGTTTCTACCGAGTACGACAAACTTATCGACAGACAGCTTGAAAGAGCCGCTATTACTACTATTTGCGGATTTAACAAAATTATCGTGGACGCTGCGAGAGTGCTTGAAATAAACTAATCAACTATAAATGAGCAAAATATTTTCTCTTCTTTTTTTTG
>CACXHC010000134.1 GCA_902767285.1 uncultured Ruminococcus sp. | reverse complement strand
TTCTACCGTAAAAAAAGTTTTTTGGAAAGGGTTTGGGAAAACCTTTTTTTCAAAAAAGGTTTTCCCAAGAAAAGCCAATTTTTCACAGCACAAAAACATTGACAAATACAAACTTCCATGATATAATATCATCAGTTGAGCAATTGTTCAACTGATGAAAGTGAGGTTGATCTTCTATGGAAAATAACGATATGTACACCGATTTATCGGCACTATTCAAGTTATTCGGTGACAGCACACGACTGCGTATTCTTCACGCACTCGAACAAAAAGAAATGTGCGTCTGCGATATTGCCGAACTTCTCGGACTAACAAAATCGGCGGTATCACACCAGCTCAAAGATTTGAGATTGGCGAATCTCGTCAAGTACAGACGTGAGGCGAAAACCGTATATTATTCGCTCGCCGACTCTCATGTAAAAGCTATTATCGATATAGGCATCGAACATCTCACCGAGGGGAAGGAGTGATTTTTAATGGAAAGTATCATGTATAAAAAAAGGACATTCATTATAAAGGGTATTGATTGCCCCAACTGTGCCAACAAAATCGAAAAAGCTGTTGCGAATATCGAGGGCGTGCAGTCGGCGAGCATTAATTTTTTGCAGGAAATTTTAATTGTCGAATTTAATCAAAATATCGATGATTCAATAAATGAAAGCGTGTCAACAATAGTCCATAAACTCGAACCCGATATTGAAATTTCAGTTAAAAAGAAGCCGAAAGCCCATCACAGTGAACATTCTCACGAAAATAATAATTTCTGTTTTTCGTGCGAATGCGAACACGAACATCATGAGCATAAAAGCGAACATACTTCCGCAGACCACACCGCCGAATTTTCTCTTGATGGTCTTGATTGCCCCCACTGTGCCGGCGAGATAGAATCTGACCTTGAAAAAATTCAAGGTGTCGCTTATGCCGAAATTAATCTTATTACGCAAACGTTAACCGTTGGTCTTGATAAAGATTTTAAGGGAGATTTAACTAATTATGTAAAAAAATCCGTAAAAAAATTTGAACCCGAAGTTAAAGTAAACGGCGAATCCGTAAACCAATCGAACTCAATATTAAATTTGATAAAATCCGATAAAGCCACTTTGATTAGATTAATTGTCGGTGCGATTATTTATGGTGTCGGAGTTTTGCTTTCTGTGGTGGGAAATATCCCGCAGCTTCTTTTTATTAGTTTTATAGTTGTATCTTACGTTATTTTGGGATACGATGTTGTTATAGGAGCAGTCCGAAATATTTTTTCGGGCAGGCTCTTTGATGAACAATTTCTGATGACGATTTCGACAGTCGGTGCATTTGTTATTGGAGAATATCCCGAAGCGACGGCGGTTATGCTGTTGTATCAAATCGGGGAATTTTTCCAAAATTCGGCGGTGAAGCGTTCAAGAAAATCAATCTCAGATTTAATGAATATTCGCCCCGACAGTGCAAATTTGGTTGTCGATGACAATGTGAAAACGGTATCGCCCGAAGTTGTTAAAATAGGCGATGTTATTCTTGTTAAGCCCGGAGAAAAAATTTCGCTGGACGGTGAAATTATCGAGGGCGAAACCATGATTGACACAAAGGCGATCACAGGTGAATCCGTACCCAAAACAGCTCGTATCGGCGATTCTGTTTTTTCGGGGTGCGTTAATCAAACGGGAGCAATAAAAATAAAAGTTACAAAGGAATTTGGAGAATCCACCGTATCAAAAATACTCGAACTTGTCGAAAACGCAGTCGGACGCAAAGCACCCTCAGAAAATTTTATATCAAAATTCGCAAAATATTATACTCCGATTGTTGTTGCGTGTGCGTTGATCGTCGCTGTTGTTCCCCCTCTGATTTTGGGCGGAAACTGGACAGAATGGATTCGCAGATGTTTTGTTTTTCTGGTAATTTCGTGCCCGTGTGCGTTGGTTATCTCAATACCGCTTACATTTTTTGGAGGTATCGGAGAAGCCTCACGCAAAGGAATACTCATCAAGGGCAGTAATTATCTTGAGGCACTGAATGATATTGATACAATCGTTTTTGACAAAACAGGCACTCTCACAAAAGGCGTTTTTGATGTTTCCGAAATTTCGGCTGTCGGCATGAGCAAAAGCGATTTGCTGAAGATTACAGCATCAGCGGAGGGGATGTCAAATCACCCGATAGCAAAATCGATTATTTCGGCTTATCACGGCATTTTGGCAACGGTTACGGATTATACAGAATTATCGGGTCACGGAATTTCGGCGAAAGTTGACGGAGCAAGCGTCATTGTCGGAAATTACAAACTAATGCAGGATAACGAAATCGTGTGCGATAAAAACACCTCAGCAGGAACAATCGTATATGTTGCCGTTGACAGAAAATTTGCAGGAACAATCGTCATCTCGGACGAAATAAAAAAAGACAGCCGTCAGGCTGTGGCTGAACTCAAAAAAATCGGCATAAAAAGAATAGTCATGCTTACGGGAGATAACGACAAAACCGCACAGAATGTCGCTCAAGAACTCAATATTGACGAGTATTACACCGAACTTCTGCCTAATGAAAAAGTCGAAAAACTCGAAGATATATTGTCATCGGGAAAAACGGCATTCGTCGGTGACGGAATAAATGATGCTCCCGTTCTTGCAAGGGCTGACATCGGAATTGCTATGGGTGCATTGGGTGCAGATTCGGCAATTGAAGCATCGGACATTGTTTTGATGAACGATACACCTTCTTCAATAGCCGAAGCCGTCAGAATTGCCCGAAAAACAAAACGAGTAGTTAAACAAAATATCGTTTTTGTGCTTGCCGTAAAAGTGATACTTCTCATACTCGGTGCGTTTGGAATCGCCGGAATGTGGGAGGCAATTTTCGGCGATGT
>CACXHC010000133.1 GCA_902767285.1 uncultured Ruminococcus sp. | reverse complement strand
TTTCCCAAGAAAAGCCGCCTACACTTTTAACTTTGCGAACGGGTCAATGTCTGGGAACTTGTTTGTTTTATAATTCGTAATAAACACCTGAATAGAAACATCTCCGCCCTTTTGGGTGTTGTCGATGGAATAATTAACGAACGTCATAATATTTCGTTTTGTTATGAATTTATCGCACTCGAACAACGCTTTTATTGTGGGATAATCATTCATATCAATAAAATGCTTGATAATTTTTGCAATATTTTTCTTAACGAACGCTTCGGCATCGGGATTTTGACCTTCAATAACCAATATTGACATAATAACATATTTAGTTGCCGTATCCAGTTTTACGCTGTAATCATTATCGCACAGTATAGCCTTAATACCGCTCAATTCAGCCTTAATGCTGTCAAATTTTGTGTAATCGATAGTATAATTGCCGATTTTCAACGCTTTCAGCGAACGACAGCCATATAAAATATTCTTGCCGATTTGCGTTAGACCATCGGGAATAGACAAGCTCTTCAGCGAGCGACAACAGCCGAATATCGAATCGCCGATTGTTGTTAATCCCTCGGGAAGATTGATATTTTCCAAACTCTCACACTGATAAAAAGCAGAATCGTCTATAATTTTCAAGCTGTCAGGAAGAGTCAAATTCACGAGCGTTTTATGACCGTTAAAGACTTCTTTGTATATACGCACAACACCTTCGGGAACATTAATATTCTTTTTTCTGCCGCCCTTGTACTTTATCAAAATGCCCTCTCCGATTATAACGAAATCATCGGGATAAAATTTTATCCAAGATGTTTTCGCAAATGGATCCTCGCCAATCTCCGTAAGTGTTTTGGGAATTTTTATGCTTGCGAGAGAAGAACAGTTATAAAAAGCCTGATTTCCGATTTTTGTTACTTTTGTGGGTAACTCTATGCTTTTAAGCGATGTACAATTAGCAAAAGCTCTCTCTTCTATTGCTGTTATGTCATCACACAAGGTAACAGAAGCTAAATTATGACATCCCTGAAATGTTTCTTCACATATTGTTTGGATTTTTCCGTTTATCGTCACAGACTCCATATTTTCACAACGATAGAACGCAAGCTCGCCCAATGTAGTCACGTTTTCGGGAATGGTTATAATTTTCAGCGATGAGCAGTCGTAAAAAGCTCTGCCTTCGATTTCCGTAACGCTGTCGGGAATCGATATATTTGTGAGCAATGAACAGTTCCAAAACGCACTTTTGCAGATTTTCGCTACACTATTCGGAATCGTCACATTTGTAATTTGAAGATTTTTGAAAGCTCCTCCGCCGATTTGCTTTACACCATCGGGAATAGTTACATCTTGCTGGTTTCCATTGTATCTAACTAAAATGCCGTCGCCCTCAATAACGAAATCGTTGGGATATTTTAAAAGCCACTTTGTTTCAAGAAAAGCATCATAGCCGATATACTTAACACTCTTTGGAATATTTATCTTTTCGAGATCATAGCAGTATTCGAAAGCACAGTAAGCGATCTCTTCCAAACTGTCAGGCAAAGTTATACTCTTTATGTTCTTGCTTGTGTAATCACTAAACGCTCTGGAACTGATTTTGGTTACTCCATCAGGAATAACAATATCTTTTTCGCTCCAACTTATGTTACATGATTTCAGTACACCGTCTTTAATATCAAAAATTGCCATAAAAAATCTCCTTTTTTATAAAAATAAAATTAATATAATAATTATAACATAGTCGCATTATTTTTTTCAATAATGTTGATTTTTTTATATAACTTGCAAACAAAATTTTGGAATATATTTTTAAATTATTTTTTATACCCTTGAATATTTGGTTATAATAGTGCATATAATTTTAAAAGATTGTTCATATCGATGACGTCAATATATAATTTTGTTAAAATTGACGAAATTATTATTTGATTCTTTGTTTATTTTACTGTGTTTACTTTTTAGGAATAATGGTATATAATAATAGTAAAGAAAGATACGTTAAGTATCTTGTAAATGCTATCATCGCAAATGATGACGAGTGACGGTTCTGACTCGTCGGTAATATAAAAACTGACCGAGCTATGATGACGAGTGACGGTTCTGACTCGTCGGTAAAATAAAAGCTAACCGAGCTATGATGACGAGTGACGGTTCCGACTCGTCAAAAAAATAAATATGACCGGGTGATGATGACGAGTGACGGTTCCGACTCGTCAAAAAAATAAATATGACCGGGTGATGATGACGAGTGGCGGTTCTGACTCGTCGGTAAAATAAAAGCTAACCGAGCGAGAGTGACGAGTGACGGTTCAGACTCGTCAAAAAAATAAATATGACCGGTTGATGATGACGAGTGACGGTTCTGACTCGTCGGTAAAATAAAATGTAACCGAGCGATGTTGCAAGCGGGGTTATCCTTTTACCGGATAGCCTCGTCTTTTTTTATAAATATTTAATAGTATAGGAGGTTTCACAAGATGGGCAAAAAAAAGGAAAAATCAAAGATTAACAGCAGTGACAAATACAAGGATAAGGATAAGGATAAGAACAAAAACAAAAACAAGAAAAAAGATAAGAACAAGGACAACAGAAACAATAATAACGTGAACAATAACAACAATATTAGGTATACTACAAAAATTATAAGATTGTCAAATAAATTTTTTGAAGATTATCCACATGAACAATATGAACAAATATTGGAAAAGCAAGAGCGTCCGTATTCTTGTTTTTCTATTGATACTCATGAAGGATACTTGATATGTATTCCGTTTCGTTCCAGAATATCTCATGATAATTCGTACATTTTTGATTCTGAACGAACAAGGCAAGTAATTGAACAACCGGGTACTATTAATGTTAAAGGTGCAGGGCTTGACTATTCAAAGGTTGTTTTGATAACAAATCCGGATTACATAGACACCGAGAATGTAATAATTGCGGATGATGAATATAAAGAACTCCGTAGCTGGACAAAACATATTTTTGGTGACATCACTAAATATATAAATGGTTATGTAGAATACATGAGAAAAAATTATAAAACAGAAACTGAAAAAACAACATTTGTAAGAGATTACAGATTTACTACATTAATATATTTTCACGATATATTAGGACTGTAAAATTAAACTGACATTTTAAAACTTTCACTTTCTCAGCGGAGAAAGTGAAAGTTTTATTTTTTAGTGTCATTATAGCAAATATTAAATCTTGAAAAAAATTAGTAGTTATGGTATAATAAAACTATCGAAAAAAAGTTCGTTATAGGAGATGAAGCTATG
>CACXHC010000132.1 GCA_902767285.1 uncultured Ruminococcus sp. | reverse complement strand
ATTTTCTCTTCTTTTTTTTGAAAAAAAAAGAAGCAAAAAAAACTTTAATTAAACTTTACGTTGTATTTTTAGTAATCAAAATTTTTAGGAAAGGGGTTCGGGGAATAACCCTTTTGTAAAAAGGGTTTTCCCCGACTTCTCCCGACGTTCTAAAATATCAAAAAAGGTGATAACTTGTGAATATCGAAAACGTAACCAACAAATTCAAGAATATTTCAGATATTTCGATTCAATTGTCAGAATCCATTCAAAATATAATAAGCGAAAGTTTCAATAAAATTCAATCTCTTGTGAAAGAGGACTGCGACACGCCTCAAAATGCTGATGTGCTGGAAAATACCGCCGCTGCGTTGGCTTTTTACAAATACAAGCTCATGATGCAGGCAAGAGAGAATATTTCCGATTTCAAAATCGGTGATGTTCAGGTTAACGCAAAAAGCACTGTGGATTCGGCATATAAACTCTATATATCAGCTCTTGAGGAATGTGCCGAGTTTATAAGCGACAGCAATTTCGTTTTTGAGAGGACGTGTTAAGCGTGTTCAACTACATTGACTCCATTATCGAAAAATATGGCGAACAAATAAAGATTGGCGACCAAAACTCGGATAACACCGTTAAAGGTTTTATATATCCTCTAAACTATGAAAAAAATGATTTCGGAATAGATGCCCGTGAATCGGGACTGTACAATAGCAGGCATTACGTCTTTTTAGGAAAATCCGACTGTGAGGTTGACTCTTTGGATTTAGGAACTATATTTATATTGAACGGCAAAAAATATCAAAAAGAGTTTTCGGAAATTCGATATTTCGGTGATTCTTCCATTTGTGTGAGGGCTGTTTTGCGAATATTGGGGGAGAATAATGACCAATAATTACATAACACAAATAATCTCTGCTATAAACAATTATCCAATCGATGTTGATGCGTGTCCTGCATTTTCGCCCGATGTTGCGAAATCGCCTTTGTCGAGCAAAAAAGCTTATGTATCTGTCGAAAAAATCGGCGATAATTTTGTTGATGCTAAAATATCGATATACTGTCCGATGAATCAGGGCGGTGCGGGGTGTCAGCAAATCGCCGAAAACATATCTAATATCATCAATAATGACTTCGATTTCGAAATACAAAATCTAATTGTAGGTGGTGTGTCTTACTCAAGAGATGACCTCGCTTACAAATGCTGTATAACCTTCACCATAAAAGAATATCCCGACAGGATAGTTGCAAACAATTTCTCTGAAAGAGTCGGAGTTACCGTTACTTTCGCTGTGGGCGGATACGATATTGCAAGAGATTTCAGCATTAAACCTATAATGTCAATTTTTGAAGATTATCCCGTTGGCGTGTCGGACAGCAGAAACAAATACTCGATTATTCTGCACGATGCCCCCGTATATTATATCAACGAACTGGCTAATTACGGAACATTTGATCTGCGTGTGGGAAATTACAATTTCAGACAATGCTGCTGCGTGAAGAGTACAGAAAAAGAGTCCCAAAAAGCAGAAATTTTTATAAGCGGTTTTGATGATGTACCAATAATCGGGGGTGTTCCCGAACTCAATTTTTAATAAAGTTTTTTAGGAAAGGGGTGTGGGGAAAACCCTTTTTTTCAAAAAAGGGTTTTCCCCACGAATAATACACATGGAAGAAAAAAATATATCCGCAGAGGAATTATCGGAATTTTACGAGAGGCAGTCACGCAGATATGACGGCAATATTTCGGGAAAGGATTCGCAATAATTATGACTGACGCATTAATGAGATTCGGTGGAGTTCAGCTTTCGCACAATCCCAAAGAGCTTGTTTTCAGACGAAAAAACAATGTGCAGATGAAGCGTCTGGCTTCGGGTGAGTTTGCTGACAGTGACGCTTTGGCGGATTTGGGTTCGGTGTCGGGCAAGGGGGAACTTTTCGGGGAACACTGTTTTGATGACCTCGAAATCCTTATGCAGATGTGCAAAAACAAAAAATCTGCTATTCTTACAATGCCTTACTTTAAATCTGTAATTGCCGTGCCGAAAGAGATTTCGTTATCTGCCGAACCGAGAGAAAATTACATATCGGTAAATTTTGATTTTGCCGTTATAGAAAAAATCGGCGTTAAGGCGGAATCACCTCCCGTTTACATAGCCGAAGAGGGCGACAGCTTATGGGATATTGGCAAAACTCCCGATGAAGTTTCGGTTATAGCATCTTTAAATCATCATATCAGAGATATAAATTATCTTGAGGAAGGAACAAAGGTGAAACTGCGTTGAAAGTAATCGGCGAAAACAGCAATAACAAAAACATCTTGCTTGAGAATGTCTTGAGTATCGAAATAAACAGCGAATATTCTGTGCCTGCCGATGATTTTTCCGTCAAAATTGTAGGGCGTGTTCCTCATCTGCAAAAAATATATTTGGAAGATGATTTCGGTAATATCATATTTAAGGGCATTGTTGACGAAGTTGTTACAAAACAAAATTCAGGCGGTGCGGAGTCGGTAATATATGCCCGAAATTATACTGCACTCGCTCTGGATAACGAGTGCGAGCCGTGCGAGTATATTTCTCCCTCTATTGATATTATCTACAAAAAACATCTTGAGCGGTTCGGAATATCGTTCGGCAAACATGATTATGTACCTTGCCGACAAGGAGTTATGAAAATCGGCAGAGGTAATTCGCATTACTACGCTGTTAAAAAATTCTGTGATATGTTTTTATGTACTGTTCCCCGAATTTCGTGGATGGGGGATTTTCGCACAGATTATCGTAATAAAAACGAAATTTCGGTTGATAACGTTTATCAAATCACTTACCGCCGAAAAAGGTGCAGTCAAATATCAAAAATTTACGTTTACTCGGGGCAAGATGTTATAACTGTAAAAAATCCCGCGGCGGAAAACGATAATATAATAAGAGAAAGACGTGTGAACCTCTCGGACAGTCGTACAGGTACTCTCTCCGATATTGATGACATTATACAAAAAAGCATGAACTCGAATTATACCGCCGAAGTTAAGTGCATCGGATTTTTCGGTGATGTTTTGGGCAGTCGTATTTTCGTTAATGATGATTCGCTAAAAGGCGTTATAATAAAATCCAAATTCACAATGAAAAATAATTTGATGTTTACCGATTTTACCGTAAATATGGAGGACTGATTTTATGTGGATAAATGAAAAAATATCGGAAAACAATACCGAAAATATTTTTACAGTCAACGTAGCCGGAACAGACGGCGACAGAATCGGATTGGCTGAAGGAAACGACTCGGCGAAAGCGTTTTATCCGTATGGAGTATTTTGTATTCCTCCTGATAACGAAAGAGCTGTTGTCGCAAAAGCCGGCAGAACGTTGTGTATCATCGGCTGTGAGAGCAAGTGCGATATTCCGTTGAAAAAAGGCGAAATTGCATTGTACTCATCGGGCGGGGCGAGCATCGTTCTCAAAAATGACGGCAGAGTTATTATAAACGGTCACGAGTTTTCGAGTTCGGACAATCCATAATTCAAAAAAAGGAGGCGAACCTGTGGATACTTATGTTGACGGTGATTTCGAAATTAACGTACAAGGCTATCCAAAAGTAATTTACGGAATTGATGAAGTTTGTCAGAAAGCCAAATTTATATTGTCGGTCAAAAAAGGGTCGTACAAATATGACCGTGAACTCGGCATTGACTGCACACAAGATTTGTTGAGCGTATCGCCTGAGCGTGTTTCGATGCTGTGCAAAGAAGCCTGTGCTAAATACGGAATAGATATTGTTAAGGCGAAAATTGAAACTCAAAACTACATATCAAAAATAAAATTTACGGTTGCTTTTGACGGCGAAAATCAAGAATGCGAAGTCGATTTTTATTAAAACGGAGGTGTTATTATAGTTACTTACAGCGAGATACTCAATCGAATGAAAAATAAATACAAATCGCTCACAGGTACAAATCCCGAAAATGCGTCCGATATTGGTATCAGAATGGAAGTGCTGGCGGGAGAGGTGTTTTCGTTGTGTTGTGAGGTAGATTGGCTGAAAGCACAGATGTTTCCGACAACTGCCGAAGGGGAATATCTCGATATGCACGCATCGCAAAGAGGACTTTCACGAAAAAGCGGACAAAAAGCCGAAGGCGAAGTTGATTTTTATTTATCAAGACAACTTTCTTATGATAAAGAAATTCCGGCAGGAACAATCGTATCAACAGTAGGCGAAAATCCTGTTAGATTTGAAACAACAGAAACAATTGTCATAACATCGGGCAGACTTTCGGGGAATGCTCCGATAAGAGCGGTTGAGGTTGGAGAAAAGTATAATGTCGGAGTTCAGACCATAAGCGTTATAGTTACGCCCATCGCCGAAGTTCAGAGCGTTCAGAATGATTTCAGAACCGAAAACGGCACAGACGAAGAAAATGACGAACTCTTGAGAAAAAGAATTTTGGACAGTTTTGTTAATATCTCGAACGGCACAAACAAGGCATATTATATTGCTCAGGCTATGTCGGTTGAGGGGGTGACGTCGGTTGGAGTTGTGCCGAAAAGACGTGGCGTTGGTACGGTTGATGTTTATGTATCGAGTGCGAACGGCACGGCAACAACGGCTTTAATAAACGCTGTTCAAGAGAAACTTCAGGAAGCACGAGAGATAAACGTTGATGTTGAAGTTCACGCTTTGTCTATAATTTTGTGCGATGTATATTTGATTCTCGAAGTGAAGAGCGGATATGATTTCGACACAGTAAAAGGCAGCTGCGAAGATGCGATAAGACAGTATTTCAACACGCTTACGGGCGGAGAATCGGTTTATATGTCAGCGATTGGCGAAGTTGTCACTCATGTAGAGGGCGTAAAAAACTACTCGTTTGTAAATCAGCTTGTTTACGATATGCCGATAGATGACGACTGCGTTGCAAGGTGTCGAAATATTTTTATAACGGAGCGTGAGTGATGTTTAGTTTTGATAATATGTCGGAAGCTATGAGTGCATTCGGTATTTATGATTTGCTGATAGGCGATGTTATTTTACGAGAGCTGGAGTGTTATTCTGCGGTTATGGACGATGTTTCGGACAATATAGACGATGCAATAGGCGAGTGTTTTATCGAAACCGCCGAGGAGTCGGGGCTTGCGGAATATGAGAAGATAGTCGGCCCCGTGCGAAATTCGCTCTCGCTCGCTGACAGGCGAAACATGATAAAATCTATGATTGCACTTACTGCGAACGATTTCACACCAAGCGGGCTTCAGCGTTTTTTCAATTCGCTGGGTATCGTGTGCGACGTGGTGGAAGATCCCTGTTTTTATAATATACTCATCACCCCGAGAGCGAGAAACTATTCCTCAGCCGAAAAAAGATTCATTAAGGAGCGTGTAGCCGGTTTCTTGCCGTGCCATCTCGATTTTGTCGTTGAGTTCAGAACCGCAAACTGGAATACTTACGACTCGTTTTCACGTTCGTTTGATGAGTGGGACAGCATGAATTATTCGTGGAACAAACTCGATGAGTATAACGCCGGCTAACTTCTTTTTTATCTTCTTTTTTTGAAAAAAAAAGAAGCAAAAAAAACTTTAATTCGTATACGGGAATATTTGCATCGCAGGTGTAAACTTATGTACATACAAACCAAACTGCAACCCGCAAGCGGGAAAAAATCTAAAATAAAGGAGGTGCTTTATTATGGCATCAAGCGAAAGAACAGAACATTATATGCTTAATTTGTGGTCTGGTACAGATAAACCTACTCGAAGCGATTTTGTAAGAGATAATCAGTTGATTGATACCGCTTTGTGGCAACATGCTGCTAACATATACGCACATCTTACCAATGACGAAAAAGACCGAGTTCAGGAACCGTTCGTTTTTAGAGTCGTTCAGGGTACGGATTCCGCAACAAGAAACGTCAACTTTGATTTTTCTCCTCGAATTGTTGTCTGTTTCGCTATCGATGAACCCCTCGTTGAATATGACCAGTCGTCAACTATCGTAAATTCGGCTATGGCTGTGAGCGGTATGGGTAGTTCTAAAGGCTGTGCGTTGGGTAATAATGTTTTTGTTATGAATCAGAATACAAACGGAAATGTTGTCTGTAATCTTAATAATTCCGCTAATCAGTATTTGATAATAGCCGTAAAATAAAATGTAGAATGGGGCTGTGAAAAAAACAACAGCCCCAACAAATTTTCAGAAATCTGATTCGATGGATTTTGTCGCCGCAGCATTTAGACTAAGTTCGGCGATATGTCCGCTTTTAAGCTCATAGAATGCTTGTGCCGCAACCATAGCTCCGTTATCTCCGCAATATTTCAGCTCGGGTTTATAGAACTCGTAGCCTTGTTCTGTGCAGATTCTCTCAAGCTCTCTTCTTAAAAGAGTGTTTGCTGATACTCCTCCGGCGATAACGAGTTTTCGGCAGTTTAAATCTTTAGCCGCTTTTATGAAATTGTCGGTCAGACAGCCTACTACTGCTCTGCGGTACGATGCACATAAATTTTCGATGTTTATGGATTCTCCACGCTGTTCCGAATTGTGGATTAGATTCAGTGCCGCCGTTTTTAATCCCGAAAAACTGAAATCATAAGGAGAGTCGGCTATTTTCGGGCGGGGGAGAGTGTATGCCGTATCGCAGCCGCTTTCGGCTTTTTTGTCGAGATTTACTCCGCCGGGGTAGGGCATACCGATAACACGAGCCACTTTGTCGAATGCTTCGCCGGCGGCATCGTCACGGGTTTTGCCGATAATTTTCATTTTGGTGTAATCTTCAACCATGACAATATGACTGTGTCCTCCCGAAACAACCAGACACAAAAACGGAGGTTTCAAATCGGGGTTGGTTATGTAGTTTGACGCAATATGCGAGCGTAAATGATGTACGGGAATCAACGGAAGCCCCGAAGCATACGAAAGCCCTTTGGCAAAGTTTGTTCCTACGAGCAACGCTCCTATCAAACCGGGAGCGTATGTCACTCCTATTGCCGATAATTCTGATAACGATAAATTCGCATCAGAAAGAGCTTTGTCAACAACGGCGGTAATCGCCTCAACGTGACGGCGGCTTGCTATTTCGGGAACAACTCCCCCATATAATTTGTGTTCGTCTATCTGTGAAACGACTACATTTGAAAGAACAGTGCGTCCATTCTCGACAACAGCCGCAGAAGTTTCATCGCACGAGCTTTCTATTGCAAGAATTTTTATATTTTCGTTATTCATGAGATTCTCCTGTATTAAAAAAAATTGTCATAATAAGTGCGTCCTCGGTGGGGGAGGAGTAGTAATTTCGGCGTTTGCCCACTGTCTGAAATCCGTATTTTTGATATAATGATATTGCAGGAAAATTCGATTTTCGTACTTCGAGAGTCAAAAACGATACATCATTATCACGGCATTTTTGAATTGTAATGTTCATCAGCGTAGCGGCGATACCTTTTCGGCGATAGTTTGTCAAAACGGCGATGTTATCAATATACGCTTCGTCAACTATTATGTTTACGCCTATGTAGCCTACAACTTTATTTTCGCACAGTGCCGTCAGATAATATGCCGAATCGTTTTGTACTTCGTTAGTTAAAAATTCGAGCGACGCAGGCGACGAAAAACACATTTTTTCAATTTCTGCTATCTCGGGCAGATGTTCCGAAAGTGTCGGGACTATCAAAATATTATTCGGCATGAGATTGTTCCTCGATGTAATCCGCTAAAATTTTCATTTCGTTAATGATGTCGTCACGGGTGTATCTGTAATACTCAATACTTTTGCCGTAAGGGTCGGCGATGTTTTTTGAAAGATGATATATTTTATTTGAGGGAATACCGTATTCTTTCAAAGCCATTTCGTGAAAATATTCCATAGGAACATATAAATCAAAACTTTCGAAAAAAATCGCCTTTATTGATGTTGAACGAAATTTTGAAAGGTCAATTCCGATTTCCTTCAAAACAGCAACGGAGTTGTCGCTTGCAGGACTTCCCGTGTAAGTGACTATTCCGGCGGAACGACACTCGCAATCGAGATTTCTTTTTTTTGCTTCTTCGGCGAAAATGTATTCAGCCATAGGACTGCGACAAGTGTTTCCGGTGCAGACAAACAAAATCTTCATACAAATAAAAATCCTCTCTTCGTGTTTTATACATATAATTTTAGCACACATTTTTTTTAAATACAAGTATATGTAATATTAAACGCACGGTTAACATATAATTTAATAAAAAATCGGAGGTGCGTTGTGTTAAAGAAAATCATTTGCATTATTGTTTCTCAAATTATTGTGATGTCGCTGTGTACGGTTGCGTATGCCGATGAAATCGAAATTTCCGCTCCGTCGGCGTTGCTTATGGACAGCGGGACAGGTCAAATTCTGTATCAGAAAAACGCACACGAAAAACGACCGTGTGCGTCTATCACAAAAATAATGACGATGTGTCTTGTGTTTGAGGCGATAGAGGCGGGGAAAATCAATTACGATACCGTAGTAAGCATATCTCCGATAGCAGCATCACAAGTCGGGTCGGATATATGGCTCGTTGAGGGCGAGCGTATGACTGTTGATGATTTGCTGAAATCGGTGGCAGTCGTATCGGCGAATGATGCGTCCGTAGCTCTCGCCGAAGCTGTGGGAGGTTCGGTCAGCTCCTTTGTAAGTGCGATGAACGAAAAAGCAAAATCACTCGGCATGAATGACACCGTTTTCAAAAATTGCAACGGACTCGATGAAGATGGTCATGTAACGAGTGCTTACGATGTCGCCCTTATGTCCAGAGAACTTATGAAACATAAAAAAGTATTTGAATATGCTTCTATTTGGCTTGATTATATTCGAGATGGCTCGACTCAGCTTGTTAATACAAATCGCCTTATAAAAAGCTATGACGGCATTACGGGTCTGAAAACAGGAACAACATCTCTTGCAGGTGCGTGTATATCGGCTACCGCAAAGCGAAACGACCTGCATTTGATTGCTGTCGTTTTGGGCGACAAAACCACTGATGAAAGATTCAACGATGCTGAAAAATTACTTAACTATGGTTTCGATTCTTTTTGTAATGTCAAAGTTGAGATTCCGAGCGATATTCCCCAGAACATCGATATAAAAAACGGCATGAAGAAAACTTGTGCTGTTGATTATTCTCCGAACGGGGGATTTCTTGTTAAAATCGGAAAGCAGAATGATATAACTCATACTCTTACAATGTATGATGAGATAACCGCTCCGGTATCGTGCGGGCAAAAAATCGGAACGGTGGTTTATAAGCTTGACGGAAACGTCATTGGCGAGTTTGATGTTACTTCCGCAGAGAGTGTTGACGAAATCAATTTTGCTGATGTGTTTGAGTTGCTTTTTCAGAACATCGTAAAACTGTAAAAACTGTAAAAAAGGAAACCGGTGCCGATTTTGAAAAATCGACACCGATTCCCTTACTAGGATCTTTTATGAAAAACTCTAACTCAACATTAACAACAACATGATTATAGCATATTAATTCAATGAATTTGTTAACAAATTGTAAAATGTTCAAAGAATTAGTGCGGATTTCTTACCGAAATCCGCACTAATCCTACAGAGAAGAACGTTTAACAAAAAACAACTAATACTTTAATTAACGCAAATAAATTATATCATAAAAAATGAACAAATATGTTAACAATTTGTAAATTATAGGACTTATGCTGTGATTTGTTGTGCGTTTTTTCAACATTTTACATGAAGAACCCCCTCTGAGAAAGAGAGGGGGAGATTTTTGTTTATAAAAATAACTAAATACAGCGTAATAAGGATGTGTACACGCTTTGAGTTTTTTTGCTTCTTTTTTTTCAAAAAAAGAAGAAAAAAGAAGAAGGAAAATTACATTTCTTCGAGAGTAGCGTTCAAGTCGGAGGGGAGTTCGTCTTTAGAAGCGGAGATGAGGAGAGTAATAGAAGTATCAGCCTCTTCTGCGAGGTTATTGAGCTTGTTTATAAAATCGACAAATTTTTTGGAGTCGTTTCTGTCCTCGCCTGCGATTTTGAAAGTAGAATCAACAAAAATATCTTTAATATCGTAGTTGCCGGCACACATTCCGCAAAGGAATCCATAAAGAGCCTCGTAGCCGTTAATTTTAAAATCGTCTGTTGTAACAAGGCGAGCCTTATATGTAAGAGTGTAGGTGAGAGTTTTATCCTTTTCGACAACAACAACGGAGCCGTTCGACTCTTTTACGGCAATATTAGCCTCTTCGATGAGTCTTTTGGTTTTGCCTGAACCTTTTTTGCCAATGAGTAATGTAACCATGGTTAATACCAACCTTTCTGATGAATAAAATTTTTAAGTTTATATTGTTTTTGATTATGAAAGACGAGCTTCGAGAGCTGCTTTTGCGTCCTCGTATCCGGGTTTACCCAAGAGAGCGAACATATTCTTTTTGTAGCTCTCAACGCCGGGCTGATTGAACGGATTCACACCGAGAAGGTATCCGCTTATTGCACAGGCTTTTTCAAAGAAGTAAATAAGATAGCCCAATTCGCTTTCGTTCATTTCGGGAACTTCGAGAACAATGTTCGGAACACCGCCGTCATTATGGGCAAGAACTGTTCCTTCAAATGCTTTCTGATTTACAAAAGACATCTCTTTTCCTGCAAGGAAATTAAGTCCGTCAACGTTTGTGGGGTCTGTGCCGATGATGAGTTCTTTTTTCGGTTTACCGAACGAAACAACGGTTTCAAAAAGATTTCTTCTGCCTTCCTGAATATACTGACCCATTGAGTGAAGGTCTGTTGAGAATGTTACGGAAGCCGGGAAGATTCCTTTGTTATTTTTTCCTTCGCTCTCGCCGAAGAGCTGTTTATACCATTCACTCATCATTGTAAATGACGGCTCGTAAGATACGAGAATTTCGGTGGTGTATCCTTTAGCATAAAGAGCATTTCGAACAGCGGCATATTTGTAGCAGTCGTTTGTATTGAGATCATCGTTGTCGAAATCTGCCTGAGCTTTTGCCGCACCTGCCATGAGAGCATCAAGATCGGCACCGCATACAGCTATCGGCAAAAGTCCTACTGCGGTTAAAACGGAGTAGCGTCCGCCGACATCATCAGGAACAACAAAAGTTTCGTATCCTTCTTTGTCTGCGAGTTGTTTAAGAGTACCTTTTTCTTTATCGGTAGTACAGAAGATTCTCTCTTTAGCACCCTCTTTGCCGTACTTCTTTTCAAGAAGTTCTCTGAAAACTCTGAAAGCGATTGCGGGTTCGGTTGTTGTACCGGATTTCGAAATCATGTTTATTGAAACGTCTTTGCCATCGCATATTTCGAGAAGTTCAGCCAAAGCGGTGGAGCTTATGGAATTACCTGTGTAGTAAATATCGGGGGTATCTTTTTTGAGTGCGTTGTAGTTGGGCGATTTAAGAAACTCAATAGCGGCTCTTGCACCGAGGTACGAACCGCCGATACCGATAACAACAAAAATATCTGAATTTTTCTTTATTCTTTCAGCGGCGGATTTAATGCGAGCGAACTCGGATTTATCATAATTTGTTGGGAGTGTAAGCCAGCCAATAAAATCGTTTCCGGCACCCTTGCCCTCTTTCAGTTCTTGGTGAGCGACCTTTACTTTTGATTGCAGATTTGTAAGTTCCTCGTCACTCAAAAAACCTGTAAGATATTTTTTATTAAAAATTGTAGGCATAAATATATCCTCCTTTTGCATCTACATAATGATATTATACAATATCTCAACAAGTTTTTCAAGTGTTTTTTCGTAATAGGGCGAGGAAATCAAATTCAAAGCGATATTTTAGTTGTAATTTTTGTTTTTTTATGGACAAATCCGAGATCATAATGTAGAATGGTGTTATAGGTTTTAAATTTCGGTAATTCTTATTTTGTCGAAAGTGATACCCGCCTGACTTTTGACTATATCTTTTATAGAGGTTAGAGTATCGCTTTTTAGTTCTTTTCCGGTAACAACTATACTGCACTCGTTGTTTTGAATGTAGGCGATACAATCGGAAAAACCCTTTGACAGAATAAGTCCTTCAATGCTGTTCTGCTGATTGATAAGGTTGATGAGCGAATCGAGTTGTTTCATAGCTTGAGCTTTAGCCTCGGGGCTGGTGGATTCGGATTCGGCAACGCTTCGAGCCAGAGAAACGAGTTCATCTTGTGTCTTTTGACGCTCAAGGCGAACTCGTGCGAAATACTCTTGCTGTTCGCTCGGTTTAGAAGATTCGGCTATTTTTTCGGGAACAGTCGGCTTGTCGGGCGTTGCTTTTTCGGATATGGACGCATTTACATAGTGTGCCGTACCTAAATCTTCATCGTTGCCGAACGTTTCGGGCGTGCTTAACTCTCGATTTACATATACCGCCAGTCCCAATATTACTACCATCGCAGAGGCTATCAGTTCTTTTTTTCCGAATTTCATAAATCATCTCTCCTGTTGCTTTATTTCTTCTTTTTTTTGAAAAAAAAAGAAGCAAAAAAAACTTTAATTCGTGTTCAATACGCTTTGCATTGTAGTTGGATTTTTATTTTTCTCTTCTTTTTTTGAAAAAAAAGAAGCAAAAAAACTTTAATTCGTGTTCGATATGCTTTGCATTGTAGTTGGATTTACTTGTTTCGCAGATGTACAATACACTACAGTGTAAACTCAAGTGCGAACTGAAGTTTTTGCCCCGCTTTTTTCAAAAAGCGGGAAAAAAACTTTAATTCGTGTTCAACACGCTTTGCATTGTAGTTGGATTTTTATTT
>CACXHC010000131.1 GCA_902767285.1 uncultured Ruminococcus sp. | reverse complement strand
TTACTCATAAGCTCACTTCCTTATGAGTATATTATACCACGTTTAAACACTTTTGTTAATGTTTTTACTACTTATTTTGTAACTCCTTAATTTGTTTACTTACTTTTTCGACCGACTGCGGAAGAATTATCCACTCGGCATTTACCATAACTCTTTTTTGCAGAGTTTCGGGAGTATCGCCCTCGCACACTTCAACGGCTTTCTGCATGATTATCTCTCCGCCATCGGGAATCTCGTTAACAAAATGAACTGTTGCTCCCGTAACTTTTACACCGTATGCCAATGCCGCTTCGTGAACTTTCAGTCCATAGAATCCCTTTCCACAGAAGGACGGTATCAAAGATGGGTGTACGTTAACTATTCTTTTGGGGTATTTTGAAGTGAATCTCTCGCTCAAAATACACATGAAACCTGCAAGAACTATCAGCTCGATATTGTATTTTTTGAGAAGAGCAAGTATTTTATCTTCAAAATCACTTTGTGACAAGCAGTCTTTCTTTGAAATGACTTCGCACGGGATTTTCTCCTTATTGGCTCTTTTTATGGCATAGGCCTCGGGATTGCTCGATATAACGAGTTTTATCTCACCGCTTTTTATAACTCCGCTCTTCTGCTTGTCTATAAGAGCCTGCAAATTTGTGCCGCCGCCCGACACAAACACAGCTATATTGATTTTTTCGCTTGCCATAGCTGATCCACCTTATTTTTTTGATTTAAGAAATTATAACTCCATCATCGCCTTTTACGATCTCGCCCATTATATAAGCGTCCTCGCCGTTGTTTTTGAGGATCTGCACAGCTTTTTCGGCATCTTCCTTGCTTACGACAACGCTCATTCCAACACCCATGTTATATGTGTTGAACATATCTCTTTCGGGAATATTTCCCTTTTCCATGATAAATTTGAATATGGGGAGAATTTGCAGTGAATCTTTGCTTATTTTTGCACTGAATCCCTTCGGTATACTGCGGGGAATATTTTCATAAAATCCACCGCCTGTTATATGAGAAACTGCTTTTACTCTTACTTCGTCAAAAAGAGCGAGCATGGGTTTTACATATATTTTTGTGGGAGTGAGGAGTGTTTCGGCGATAGTTCTTCCGCCGAGTTCGTCTATTGGCTTCATGATTTCCATATCATGAACAATGTCCTCGCCTATTCCGAAAACTTTTCTAACAAGCGAGAATCCGTTTGAGTGAACTCCGCTCGATTTGAGTGCGATAATAACATCACCTTCGACAATTGTGTTTTTGTCGAGAATTTTGCTCTTGTCAACCACACCTACCGAGAATCCGGCGAGGTCGTATTCGTGTTCGGGGTAGAAGCCGGGCATTTCGGCAGTTTCTCCGCCTACCAATGCACAGCCCGACTGCACACAGCCTTCGGCGATACCTTCGACAATAGACGCTATTTTCTCGGGAACGTTCTTTCCGCAGGCGATATAATCCAAAAAGAATTGAGGTTTAGCACCACAGCAGATAATATCATTGACGCACATAGCCACGCAGTCGATACCAACCGTGTTGTGCTTGTCGAGAAGAAATGCAAGTTTGAGTTTAGTACCTACTCCATCAGTTCCCGATACAAGAACAGGTTTTGTAATACCTGTCATATCGAGTTCAAACAGACCGCCGAATCCGCCAATATCCGAAACAACACCGGAGGTCATAGTTTTTGCTATGTGACTTTTCATAAGCTCAACGGCTTTGTAACCGGCTGTAATGTCAACGCCTGCCGCCTTGTAGCTCTCGCTAAAACTTTTCATTATTCCTCTCCTTTTTTAACTTTGTTTTTTATTTCTTCGGGAATGGGCTGTTCAAATTTATTTTTGGTTCCCTTGGGAGGTCTTGTCGGATAAACCTCGTTGAAACAGGCAACACAGAATCCGCCGCAGTGACTGCCCTCGGCGATTTTCTCAACATCATCAAAATTGAGATAACCGAGTGTATCTGCACCGATGATTTCTCTGATTTCGTCCATTGGGTGATTGCAGGCGATGAGCTTGTCTTTTGAGTCTATATCAACACCGTAGTAGCAGGGAGCTATAAACGGCGGTGCAGAAGATCTTACATGAACTTCCGTTGCTCCGGCTTCTCTTATAAGTCTAACGATTCTCGCACTTGTCGTTCCTCTTACGATAGAATCATCAACCATAACAACTCTCTTGCCCGAAACAACTTCTGCAATGGGATTAAGTTTTATTTTAACTCTGTCCTCTCTGGATTTCTGACCGGGAGCAATAAACGTTCTTCCGATATATTTATTCTTAATAAATCCGATTCCATAAGGAATACCCGATGCCTTTGCGTAACCGATAGCAGCATCAAGTCCGGAATCGGGAACACCGATTACAACATCTGCCTCAACGGGGTGAGTTTTTGCCAAAAGCTCGCCGGCTCTAACTCTTGCCGCATGAACGCTTCTTCCGTCAACAAATGAGTCGGGTCTTGCAAAGTAGATATATTCAAAAATACACAATGACTGTTTTTCTTTTCCACAATGTTCTTTTATGGATTGAATACCATCTCTTGTAATTACGATTATCTCACCGGGTTCTATATCTCTCACGAATTTTGCACCTACTGCATCTAAAGCACAAGTTTCGGAGGCGATTATATATCTGCCGTCCTCGGTTCTGCCATAGCAAAGCGGGCGGAATCCTTTAGGATCTCTTGCCGCAATAAGTTTTGACGGCGACATAACAACAAGCGAGTATGCCCCCTCTAAACTGTCCATAGCTTTGTTTACAGCTTCTTCGATAGAAGGGGCCGTGAGTCTTTCTTTTGTTATTATGTATGATATAACTTCGGTATCGCTTGTTGTGTGGAATATTGAGCCTTTGAGTTCGAGAGCTTCCCTAAGCTCTGTCGAGTTTATGAGATTGCCGTTATGTGCAAGAGCCATTCTGCCCTTTACATGATTTACGACAATAGGCTGAACGTTGTTTCGGTCGTTGTTTCCGGTTGTACCGTAGCGAACATGACCTATCGCCATATTTCCGTGACCGAGTTTATCCATAACGCTATGACTAAAAACATCATTTACCAGACCAAGATCTTTATAACAACTTATAACGCCATCATCATTTATTGCTATACCGCAGCCCTCTTGACCTCTGTGCTGAAGTGCAAAAAGACCATAATAAACGGTTGAGGCAACGTCGGTTTTTTCGGAACTGAATACAGCAAATACGCCGCATTCTTCATGTATTTTTGATTCTGTTATCATAAAAAACTCCCACTTTATCTTAAATTAAATTATAACAGCCGTACCCGAAAAAACGGGTACGGTCGTTTTGAAATGTAAAATATTACTCGCCGAGCAGACGCTTCATAACCTCACGATAAGCATCTTCGGTACCACCGAGGTCACGTCTGAAACGGTCTTTGTCGAGTTTTTCTTTAGTTTTGCTGTCCCAGAAACGGCAAGTATCGGGAGAAATTTCATCAGCAAGCACAATTGTGCCATCGGAAAGTCTGCCAAACTCAAGTTTAAAGTCGATAAGCTCTATACCTACTTCTGCAAGATACTCAGAAAGAATATCATTTACTTTGAAAGCATAATCGGCAATAGTGTTAAGCTCATCCTCGCTTGCCCAACCCATAGCGAGAATATGATAATTGTTGACCATAGGATCTCCGAGGTCATCATCTTTGTAACAGTATTCAAGAACAGTTTTGCCCAGCTTTACGCCTTCATCAAGACCAAGTCTTTTTGCAAGAGAGCCTGCTGCGATATTACGAACAATAACTTCGAGCGGAACTATCGAAACTTTTTTAACAACTGTATCTCTGTCGTTAAGTTCCTCAACATAGTGAGTAGGAATACCCTTAGTTTCGAGCATTCTCATAAGGTGATTTGTAACTCGGTTGTTGATAACGCCTTTACCCGCAATAGTACCTTTTTTAAGTCCATTGTTAGCGGTTGCATCGTCCTTATAGGAAACGATACAATAATTTTCGTCATCTGTTGCAAAAACCTTTTTAGCTTTGCCCTCGTACATTTGAACAGTCTTTTCCATGGTAATAATTACTTCCTTTCGAAAAATATTAGCGAATTATTTATTGAATTTTTCTGAAATTTTTTTATCTTTGAGCAACACAGACTCCGCATTGGAAGCTCGTTCTTTTTCCAATAGACTTTCGAGTTCGGAATCCGTAACAGCAAGAATTTGTATTGCGAGCAACGCTGCATTTGCGGCACCGTCTATTGCAACAGTGGCAACGGGTATGCCTGAGGGCATTTGAACCGTAGATAAAAGAGCATCCAATCCATCAAGCGTAGATGATTTTATGGGGATACCTATAACAGGCAAAGTAGTATTTGCCGCAATAGCACCTGCAAGATGAGCAGCTTTTCCGGCGGCACAAATAATAACACCGAAATCGTTACTTCTTGCATTAAGGGCGAAATCTCTTGCTTCTACCGGGGTTCTGTGAGCTGAAAATACATGCACTTCATACGGAACTTTGTATTTATCGAGCTGTTCCATAGCCTTTTCAACAACAGGCAGATCACTGTCACTGCCCATTATAACAGCTATTTTTTTCATTTAAAAACCAACCTCCGCATCAATAAATTATGAAACAGCAATTGCCGTTCATTACGAAATAATTTTATCATTACAAAAAGTATTTGTCAACGATTTTCGAGAATTATCAAAAATTTCGCATAAGACCCATTTTTTTTGAGATTAAACGGCAAAATATTGTACTACTCAACAAATACAAAAAAGCATAGTTTAGATACAAATAATTATATATAACGGAAATATTAATTTAGAAATTCAGATATATTATCAACAATTGAACTGGCTATTCCCGAAAGCGAGTCTTTGACAATTTCGTTTGTAGTAATTGAAACGCCACTGTCCGTAACCGATATTTCGATTATGTCAACAGATACGACCTCGCCAAAATCAGGAATATCGAGGCTGTAATGAGTGGGAATTTCGGCTTTCATTTCATCAGCGTTGATATATTTAGAAAAATCACCGAAATCAGTAGTTTGAAAATAATATTTTGAAATAAACTCAGGTAGATGAAGTTTTCCGATAAATAAGTTTGAGAAGGTGAGATCTATTGAATTACCGTTTTTTCGTATATCGACATCAACTGAAACAACCATATCTCTTTGCGAATTTCTAAATTTTAAGTAACACTTGCTTGGCACATCAGACTGAAAATCAAAATAAATATTTGTAAGTAAGTAGTAGTCTTTATCGTAGGTTCTTTTTTCGGTGTTTTCGGCAAGATATTGGAGATATGAATTGAACTCGCTTTCCGACATGAAATATTCGTTTTTTAAGAGCAACGATTTTACTGCCGATTTCGGTAGTTCGTCCGATGCCTCAGCAACAAAAATGTTCGCTTGCGGAACATCTATCGCCATTTTAAAGCATATCAAACACGTTAACACCAAAAAAAGAATTGATATTAAAAACGTAGTTGCAAATTTTTTCAATATATAACTCTCCTTTTTTATTTTTTCTGCTTCTTTTTTTTGAAAAAAAAAGAAGCAAAAAAAACTTTAGTTCGTGTACCCGCTCATTTGCGTTGATATTAATTTTTTATTTCGCAGATGTATATAGTGCGTATTATCGGCGGGTACAACCCGCTGTTATTTCAATTCTACAATTGTAACTCCCGATTCTCCCTCTCCGTACACGCCAAGTCGGTAAGATTTTACATATCCGCAAGTTTTCAAAAATTTATGTACTTCGGTTCTTAAAACGCCTGTGCCTTTGCCGTGTATGATTGTCACTTGATTAATATTACTTAAAATTGCCGAATCCAAATCAAGCTCCAGCTGATGTATTGCCTCCGATGCCGTCATTCCCCTCAAATCGATTTCGGTTATCGCCTTAACGTCAAAATTGCTCCTGTTCGAAACTTTTCGAGTAGATGTAACATAGCTTTGAGGAGATTTTTTCTTCTGCTCCACCAATCGCAGATTGTTCAATTCAACTCTCATCTGCATTATTCCGACTTGTACGAGAACTTTATTCGACTTGTCGGGCAGTTCCAGAACCGTTGCTTTTTTGTCTATGTCAAAAATGATTACTTCATCACCTATTTTCAGCTTTCGTGGCAGAACATAATCGCTTTTTTCTTTTTTGACTATCGGGTCAGCAGTATTTTCAAGTTCTTTTATCTTGCTTTTGATATTGGCTTTATCCGCAGAATCGCTTTCCGCTTTTTTGCGGACTTCCTCTATCTCCTCCAAAAGTTTAGTAGCTTGAGAGCGTGTCTTTGTGAGAATATCTTGTGCCTGCTGTTTCGCTTTTTCTATTTCCGATTTAGATTGACTGCGTATTTTTTCCAACTCTTCTTCAGCATTTTTTTGAGCTTTAATTGCTTTGCGTCTTGCATTTTCCACTTCGGCTTGCTTTTTCTGAAGTTCTTGACGCTGATTATCAAGAGCAGACACAACATTCTCAAATTCTCTGCTTTCAGCCGATACAAGTTCTTTCGCTCGCTGAATGAGTCTTTCTTCCATACCAAGTCTTAACGATATTGCAAACGCATTCGAGCGACCCGGAACACCTATCAGTAATTTGTATGTAGGACGAAGAGTCGAAACATCAAACTCGCAGCTTGCGTTTTCAACTCCCTTTGTACGCAGTGCGTAAGATTTCAGTTCGGCATAATGAGTTGTACAAGCTATTCGACAGCCTCGTTTTCTGAGATCTTCCAAAATTGCCGCCGCCAGTGCCGCACCTTCAACGGGATCGGTTCCTGCTCCAAGCTCGTCCAAAAGAACAAGACTTTTTTTGTTGCATTTTTTCAGAATACCTATCGTATTTGTAATATGTGCCGAGAATGTCGAAAGTGATTGCTCGATACTTTGTTCATCTCCGATATCGGCAAAAACGTTATCGAAAACACTTAGTGAACTGTTGTCAAATGCCGGTATCATGAATCCGCATTCAGCCATAAGTGTAAATAAGCCTATCAATTTAAGCGAAACCGTTTTACCGCCTGTGTTCGGGCCTGTTATAATTAAAGTATCGAAATCTTTTCCCAGCACAACATCACACGGAACAACCTTCTCAGGGTCTATAAGTGGGTGACGTGCTTTTTTTAAATCGATAATGCCGTCACTGTTCATAATGGGCAAAGATGCTTTCATTTTGTAGGCGAGTGCCGCTTTTGCGAATATAACATCAAGCTCAACGGCTGCAATATAGCTGTTGGCGATGAGTGATGCGTGTTCCGCAACTTCGGCACTGAGGTTCCACAAAATACGGGCGATTTCGTCTTTCTCCTTCGACTGAAGAACTTTTATTTCGTTGTTAGCCTCGACAACCGCCATCGGCTCAATAAAAATTGTCTGACCGCTGCCGCTTGTATCATGCACCAAACCGGGAACATTTCCTCTGCACTCGGCTTTAACCGGAACAACAAATCTTCCGTTTCTCATAGTAATTATATTGTCCTGAAGATATTTTTGAACAACGCTGCTGCGAATCATCTTATCCAGAACATCTCTCGCCTTTGATGATGTAAGACGAATCTTTCGTCTTATAGTCGCCAATTTAACAGAGGCATTATCTGAAATTTCTTCTTCGGTTATAATAGCACCGTTGATTTTATCTTCCAGAAATTTTGACGGAGTAAGAGCATCAAATCTCATATCGAGGATTGTCTTTACACCTGCCGAACGTTTACGCCATTCTTTTAGATTGCGTATTACAGCAAGCACTCTCGAAATCTCCAGAAGTTCCGCCGGTGAAAGTGATGCTCCCGCCTTGCTTCGCTTGAGTGGATCCGAAACATCTATCAATCCCGAAAATGACGGCGAACCAAATCTGCCCGACATTGAATGTGCATCGGAAGTTTCGTTAAGTCTTTTGTTGACCGCTTCGAGCGTTTTCAGCGGACGTATTTCAAGCATCATTTGCTTAGCTGCCGAACTCGCAGTAAGTTCAGATGCTTTAATTAATATTTTATCTAACTCAAGAGCCTTTTCATGACGGCTCATTTGATTTTCGTTATTTTCCATTTATGAATATTCATTTCCTTTCACATTGACTGTAGTGTTTTATAAAAATCAAGCGTTTTGAATTTTCTGCCTGTTTTATCCAGAACATATATTTCACATGCTTTTGAAAAAACAGGCAGTGCGTCCGCTTTGAGCGAAAGCGAAAACAGTTTGTTGAAATCGGCGTAAGCACAATGTCGCAGAGCCATAGTTACATTTTTGCCCGTAACTATTCCACGAGATTTCGATGAACCTGCACAATCACCGCAAAGCAAAATCGCACTGTCCGAAAAAAACGTCATTTCATCATGTTCGTAGCAACCGCAGTTGTGACAAGCGACAAGCTCGGGCATAAACCCCGAGAGAGCCATCAATCGCATTTCAAATAATCCTTTTATAAGTTGGTCGGGCATTTCGCCCTTTGCAAGAAAATATATAGAATTTAGGATAAGCCTTAGTTGATACTCGCTTTCCTCCTCCTCTTGAACAACAGCACCTGCCAGCTCGCAAAAATACTGAGCAAGAGTCAATTTTTCCACATTGTTTCTTATTTTGATGAATAATTCTTTGGGATGAGCCTCATCAATTGTATATTTATCTTTGTATTTAAAAAGAACAAACTGAGAGTACGTCAACAAACAAGTTCCCGTGCTTTTAGGACTCTTGATATTCTTTGCACCCGAAGCATAAGCCTGAACAATTCCTCTATCCCTTGTGAGAATTGTCACCATCTTGTCCGACTCTTTTATTATCTGTTCTCGAATTATTATGCCGTCCGTTAATATTTTCATATTGATTCTCCGAAATACGTTTCAATGCCGAATATTTTAGATAATCGGCTACACTGCCAGTAGTAGTAAAAGTTTTCCAAGCATTTCTTTCGTTTGTATTTTCCATGTTTTCATCTTGATTTTTCAAAATAGATTCCTCCCGCATAAATATAACTATATAATATATTATATTCTGCGGAACACCGAATTATTTATTTTTAATCAAAATCAGATGAATCAAAACCGAGCGTTCTTAAAAGATCTTCTCTGTCACGCCAATTTTCCTTAACTTTTACCCACAGATTTAAATTCACCTTGCAGTCAAAAAAGCGTTCCATATCCTGACGTGCATAAGTACCTATTTTTTTGAGCATATCGCCTTTTTTGCCGATTATTATACCTTTATGACTTTGCTTTTCGCAATAGATAGTTGCGTCAATATCGATTATATCACTCTTATCTCTCTGCTTGAATTTTTCTACAACAACAGCAACACCGTGCGGAATTTCTTTATCTGTAAGACGAAGTATTTTTTCTCTTACGATTTCTCCCGCAAAAATTCGGTCGGGCTGGTCTGTCAGAGCGTCATCATCAAAGAAATGAATGCCCTCGCTTGCTCTTTTTTCGAGAACACCGATAAGATCTTTTATACCGCTGCCCGTTTGTGCCGACACGGGAACAATATCCTCAAAATCGCACTCAGACGAATAAGCGGCTATTTTCTCCATAAGCATAGTTTTATCCGAGAGCTTATCTATTTTATTGAGAGCAAGTATCGCCGGAATTTTTTGGGCTTTGAATCTTTCCATAAATTGCTTTTCGGTATCGCCGGGGAGTCGGTCGCACTCTGCCACGAGCAAGCAAGCATCAACACCGCCCACCGATTCTTTCACCGAACGCACCATGTATTCTCCAAGACTGTTGTGAGGTTTATGAAGTCCGGGAGTATCTATAAACACGATTTGAACATCTCCGTTAGTATGAACTCCTATAATACGATTTCGTGTAGTTTGCGGTTTTGACGAAACTATCGCCACTTTCTGACCGAGTATTTTATTGAGTATGGACGATTTGCCCACATTTGCTCTGCCTACGATTGCTATAAATGCCGATTTTTGTTCTGACATACAAAATTCTCCTCACTTTTCCTTTTTGTTTATAATTATATTTTATCATTTTCTATTATAAAAATCAATATTTCGTGTATGGGCTTTTACGGCTTTTGAGCAAACTAATTTTATTTATGATGATATGACATTTTGATTTTAGAAATGT
>CACXHC010000130.1 GCA_902767285.1 uncultured Ruminococcus sp. | reverse complement strand
TAGAATGTTTGTTGAAACACATAAAATTTATATAGTAAAAGTTTTTTTTGCTTCTTTTTTTTCAAAAAAAAGAAGAGAAAATAAGCAGCAAAAGGGAGATTCCTTGGGGCTGTTGTTTTTTCACAGCTCCTTATTTTTATTTTGTACTGTCAGAACGTCTTTCAGCCTCTTGCTGTCTTGCGAGAGTCTTTTTTCCGAGTTCAAGAGTGTTTGCAATATTTCCCTTTGATACATAGACCGGAGCAGGGCCAAACGGATTTATAACTATTCCGCCACTTTTTAAACCGACTTGGGCGAAACGCTCGAAGGGCATAATAAGAACCTTTGCTTTTCCATTTGAATCCTTCTGCGTGAGGGCATCTTTCCATAGAGAAAGTGCAGATTTATCAGTAAAAAGCGGAAGAACAAGCAAATTCTCGTTATTCGGGTGACGTAAAAGCTTAAAATTGACTTTTGAATCTTTTATAGCGACACGGCCGTCATCAAGCGGAGCCGAAAGTTCCATATCTGTCGGGGTGATGTATCTTGATGTAAGCAGAGCCACCATAAAAGCAAATGTAAATTCGCTTTCGTTTACAAGACGATTATATTCGGTAGTAAGTCCCAGTAAAAACGGGTTTTCAACAGGCTTGCTCGGATCGTTTACTATCTGCGGAGCAATATTCGAGATTACCGCATATTTCGGAATCTCTTCCGGGGGCATTTTGGTAAGTATTTTTATGGCAACTCGGCACTCAGACGCAGAATCGCAAGTTTCTTTGTTAACAACAAGCATATAGACTTTGGCAGTCAACGGTTCTCTGAATTTTGGGTGAATAATGAAAAACTCATCACCTATGGAAATTTTGCCGTGAATATTTCCGGCGATAGCTATACTTTCATCTTTATCAACTTCAAATATATTCTCGGCAACGAGAGAAAATCTGGGTGTTTGAGAAGTAGGTTTGACTTCTCCCGAAAAAACTTTTGAATTTTCTTTTAATTCTTCGGTAATTTCCTCCGATTTCTGAGAAGTTTCTTCAGTATCTTCAATTTCTTTTGTTTCTTCAGAAACTTCTTCCGAAGTTGTTTGAGTTAAAATTTCATCATCGGAAATTTTTTTCTTAAATTTGTCAAATAATCCCATTGGGCAGTACCTCGCTTTCGATTAGTGTTGTAAAAACAAATATATCATAACATATTGCACGAATTTTTACAAGTGTTTTTCGAGCTTTTACATATCGTTTATTTTGGATTATTTCCTATCTTGACCAATTTTCCGTTGGATAAGCTATAATGCCCGACAACAGTAACCGATAACATTGAAAATGAATTTGAAAGTACTCGTAAGTAAGTGTTAATAAGATTTTTGTAAAAAAATGAATCTTCCGGCTGTGTATATACAACTAAAGCATACTTGGCATAATATTTCTTTAAAAAAACACATATATCTTTAGTTGTATCCTTGATATTTGTAACATCGTATGGAATAAGTTTTTTGTATATCATATCGCCTGTTGACGATATTCCGACAATGAGCATATTGAATTGTTTGAAAAAATCTTCATTTTCGTTAATTTCCTGTTCCAGATTACCTACTATTTGGGATATTTTGGTTTTGATGAGTTGTTCTTTTGTGCAAATTCGGCATATCTCACTGAAATTTGACAGCCACACGGCGGTTGTAGTGGAAAGTCCGAATTTTTCCAGGTCGGCGGTATCTGTCGAGAGTACATTTTCTAAACTTCCAAATTTATTTATAAGGTGATGTGAAAGCTCATTTGTGTTGCTTCTTTTTATGGGGAAAAAGAGAATCGATTCAAGAATTTCGTGGTCTTCCAGTGAGGCGATCCCGTGAGAAATTGCTCTTTTTTTCAATCGAAAACGATGATTTTCATGTACGTTGAGTTTAATCGAATTTAACACAGATTTCATAAAAAATCACCTCTTGTCCTAAAAATGATTTTTTTACTTGCGTTCCCATTTGTTGCACAAATCATTTATCTGATCGGCAAATTTTGCAAGATCTTTGTTTGCACAGCCTCTGTTTTGGTCGATAACATCAAGCAATCTTTTGCCGGCTGCGACAAGTCTGTCGAAAACGGCTTTGGCTCTCTTGTTCGGACGCTGTTTCAATTTTATAGTATTTCCAAAATCAAGGCACTTGAAATCTGTGAGTTCGTACTTTGCACCATTGTATGGGGCAGTCGCCGGTATTGAAAGCTGACGAACGATAGTTTGAGCAAATTCATCGCAAACTTGGTCATTACCGTGATTGACAAACACCATCTCGGGGCGATTTTTTAAGTTTGAAAGCCAGTCTAAAAGCATATTCATATCAGCATGACCGCTTATGCCGTCCATTTTTGCGATTTCGGCATTTACAGCGATTTCTTCACCGAAAAGTTTCACGGTGGACGCACCTTCGAGCAAAGCTCTGCCAAGTGTGCCTTCCGCTTGGTATCCAACAAACAAAATTGTAGACTCGGCTCTCCAAAGATTATGTTTGAGGTGATGACGTATTCTGCCCGCCTCGCACATTCCGCTTGCCGAAAGTATTACTTTCGGTGTTGGGTCGGCATTTATAGCAACCGAATCTTCCGTTGTTATCGAAAGACGCAAATTTGGGAATTTTATGGGGTCTATTCCTTGGCGGAGAAGTTCGAGTGTTTCGACATCACAATAGTCGTACATATCTTCGCCGTATATTCCCGTAGCTTCAACGGCGAGGGGACTATCAACCCAAACAGGAAAATTACCGAATTTACTCAAAAGTCCTTTTTCTTTTATTTCTCTTATGAGATAGAGGAGCTCTTGAGTTCTTCCGACTGCGAACGATGGAATAATAACGTTTCCGCCACGCTGGAACGTTCTGTAAATTATCTGAGTAAGCTGGCTTGCGTAATCGGCTCGCTGGCCGTGAAGTCGGTTGCCGTATGTCGATTCTATAACAACATAGTCGGCGTATTCGGGTTTTTGCGGATTTTTTATCAATGGGCGGTCGATGTTTCCTACATCGCCCGAGAAAAGCAAAACTCGTTTTTCTCCGTTTTCGGTTATTGTCACTTCGATAGATGACGAGCCGAGAAGATGTCCCGCATCAATAAATTTTATTGATATATCATCATTAATCAATATATCGGAATTATATCTGCAAGATTTAAAGTGAGTCAGACAATTTTCGGCGTCTTGAGCTGTATACATAGGAGAATATTCTATACCGCCCGAGCGTTTGGATTTTCGGTTTTTCCATTCAGCTTCCATTTCTTGAATGTGAGCGGAGTCTATTAGCATTATACCGCACAATTTTGTTGTGGCGGAAGTTGCATATATATTTCCGTTAAAACCGCCTGAGCATAAAAGCGGGAGTTTTCCGGAGTGGTCAATATGAGCATGAGTTAAAAGAACAAAGTCGATGTTTGAAGGAGTAACGGGCATTTCGCAATTTTCATATATGTCGGTACCCTGTTCCATACCGCAGTCAACCAAAAATTTGGTTTTGCCTGTCTCAATAAGAGTACAGGAACCTGTTACTTCGTGTGCGGCTCCCAAAAAAGTAATTTTCATAAAAAGTCACTCCTTTTAGTTTGCAAAATTATATAATATTAATTTAACATATTTTTTGTTATTTTTCAAGAATTATTTTAATAAAATTGCTAAAAAGGAGCGACTTTTGTAATCTTTTGGGTTAATTTTCGTTGCCGAAATTATTATTGGGATTTCTGTCGGGAGGAGTAGGCATTCCACCGCCGTTGAAATTTCCACCGAAATTTCGACCCATATTTCCGTTCATGCCACCCATTCCGCCCATGCCGGAACCGCCGTTTGAGTAGCTTGTTGAATCAAGCGTAATTTCTGCCGATTCGCTTCCCGAAGAGATTGTATATTTTTCTCCTGTCTTTATATCGGGAGTGCTGATAACTACGGAATTGTATGTTTTATCAGATGAAGTTTCGGCGATAACTTTTCCGGAAGAATCTTTGAGAGTAACAGTTCCGGTGTGACTTGACGAGAAATTGTACAAAATCGAACATTGAGTGGAGCTTGAACCGAATGTTTCAGCCATGCCCGAACTGCCTGTTGCGATTATCGTACCGCCTGTAATGGTCGAGCCTGAACCTGCGTCTAAAGCACCGTTGCCGTCATTTGTGGGGCCTTCAACATAAGTTGTACCGCCCGAAATCGTCAAAATTCCGTTTGAGTCTAAGCCGTCACCGCCTGCATTTACATGAAGTGTCCCGCCTGAAATGAGTATGAATACATCAGGATTTGCATTTGCGTTCTGCATACCGGGCATACCGCCTTCGGATTCGCCATCGGTTGCGTTGAGTCCGTCATCGCTTGATGTTACATCAACGTTGCCTCCATTTATAGTAATGCTGAGTGCTTCTATTCCTTCGTAGCTTTCGGAGATAGTCACGTTTCCTCCGCTTATTGTAACATTTCCGTCAGCGTGTATGCCATCATCGCCGGTCGCAAACGAAATATTGCCGTCTTTAATTTCGAGATTTCCGTTAGCGTTAAGCGTGTCATCTGCACAATTGAAATCAATGGTTGCTTCGTTTATAATAATATTGTTGCCCTTGAGTCCTTTGGCACTTGATGAATCTTCACTCGCTGCAACCGAAGAGTTAACAGAATTTTGTCTGCCCCACATACCCCAGCCACCGAAGTTTTCTTCATGGGATTTTTGAGAATTAGAACTTCCGCCGCCTGTTGTTCCTTTAATTGTTGCAGAGAGAACGATCACATCTTGCTCGGCTTGGATAGCGTCATTGTCGGCAGTAATATTGATATTTCCGCTTTCGATATATACATATCCTTTAGATTCGTCCGAGTCGTTAGTTGATTTTATTCCATCACCGCCGGAAGTTATATTTATATTTGCATTAGCTATTCTAACGCTGTCTTTTCCGCAAATGGCACTTCCAACGGAAGTTACGTTTATAGATCCTCCGGTTATTTTGAGATCATCTTTTGAAACGATTGCATGACCGAGATTTCCGTTAACGGTAAGTTCGCCCGAACCGTTTATAACAAGAGTTGATTTACTGTATATTGCCGAATCAACAGATTCATCGGAGTAGTCGGAGCCGTCAGCGATTGTATTTTTTGTACCGTCTGCAAGAGTAATAAAAACTTTGTCGGCATTTTCTACATTCAGTGCAGAAAAATCGGAAGATGTAATAGAGCAATTATCAAAAACGAGCTGAACTTTATCTTTATCGCCCGCACTGACAACGATTCTGCCATCTTTTATAGTTCCGCTAATAATGTATGTTCCTTCCTGCGATATGGTGAGAACATTCTTGTTGACGGAAACGCCCTCACCGGTTGCTGTGAATGTCGAATCGGAACAAGTGATTTTTACCGCCGAAGCTTCGTCATATTCACCCGATAAATCTCGCTGAGTAAAATACTCGGTATCATCTGTTGAGGTGCTTGCAGCTATGATTTTATCGTTGGTTTCCGCTTTTTCGGTATTTTCATTTGATGTTTCTGCTGATTGTGATGATGACTCCGAAACTACAATTGAAGAAGTTTCAGAATCTGTTGAAGATCTAATTGTTTCGTTACAGCCTGTGAACATTGTTGATGCTATCATAGCCACCATTATTATTGTTAAATATTTTTTTGTTTTTTTCATGATTATATACCTCCATTTATTTCTTTGACTATATTGTATCAGCGTGACTTTAAATTTACCTAAATAAAAACTTTATTTTTTAAAATAATCGTGATATACTATGAGATATAGTTTTTTAGGAAAGGTTGAATATTATAATGTTAGATAGTCGCTTGTCGGCGTGTGCGGAGCTTGTAAGAAAAGGTTCAAAATTGGTAGATGTGGGAACAGACCACGCATATTTACCGATATGGGTTGCCCAAAATAATATAATATCTTCGGCGGTGGCATCAGATGTAAGAGAAAAACCGCTGATGAAAGGACTCGAAAATATCAAAAAATATAACTGC
Organism: uncultured Ruminococcus sp.; assembly: GCA_902767285.1. Classification (GTDB taxonomy): domain Bacteria; phylum Bacillota; class Clostridia; order Oscillospirales; family Acutalibacteraceae; genus RUG592. Next base: position 886 of record CACXHC010000130.1, on the reverse strand, counting down.
GAAAATATTGTTTCGGTGAGATTATCGGACGGGCTGGACAATATAGAAGAAAACGAGGCTGACGATATTGTAATATCGGGCATGGGTGCAGAACTGATAGTCAAAATTATGCAGAGAACGCCGTGGATTAAAAATCCCGATAAAAGATTTATTCTTCAGCCTATGACAAAAACTCATATTCTCAGAGAATATTTATGTAAAAACGGTTTTGAGATAATCAGTGAAACACCGTGTTCGCAAAACGGAAAATATTATACGGTTATTTATTCCGAGTATTCGGGCGAAAAATACAATTTTGCTGAATCTTTCTTTTATATGGGAAAACTGGACTGCAATAACGAAAACTCAAAAAAATATATGCGTTCTGTATTTGAAGACGTTATTAATAAAAAGAACGGATTTGAAAAAAGCGGTCAAATTGAAAAAGCATCCAATTTTCAAAAAATAATTGACGATATAAAAACCAAATACAATATTTGATTGGAGGAGATAATATGAAAATAAAAACTATTTATGATTGGATAGACGAAATCGCTCCATTTTCGACCGCCGAAAAATGGGATAATGTCGGTTTGCTAATAGGCGATATAAACGGAGATTTTACAAAAGCGTTGTTGGCTCTCAATATTACAAATGAAGTTGTTGAAGAAGCTCACGAAATAAATGCTCAGCTTATAATAAGCCATCACCCTGTAATATTTGTTCCAATGCAAGAGGTTACAGCAACGAGTCCGGTATATCAGGCGGCGAGATATGGTATAAGCTGTATTTCCGCACATACTAATCTCGACAAATCCGAAGTTTTTGGAGTGAATCTTTCACTCGCAAATGCCATGAAACTAAATAATATATCCCGTGACCCCGAAAACGAGCTTTTGTTTATCGG
>CACXHC010000129.1 GCA_902767285.1 uncultured Ruminococcus sp. | reverse complement strand
TTTTCAAAAAAAAGAAGAAGAAAAAAAGCAACAAATCCGACTGCGTACTTGTGCAGTCAGATTTGTTTCAGTTTATAGATGTTAAAAGCTTATTCACCAAAGCTAATACCGAGGTCTTTCGCAGCTCTTACGATTTCACAGTCGGGGGGAACTTCCTTAAGTTTGCCGGCAACGTCCGAGAGGGGAATGGCGATGACTTCGGTTCCTTTGAGAGCCACCATTTTTCCGTAATCCTTATTAATTATGAGATTAGCCGCCGCAACGCCGAAACGTGTACAAATAAGACGGTCGTAAGCGTCGGGGCTTCCGCCTCTTTGGAAGTGACCCGGAACTGTAACTCTTGTTTCCTGACCGGTAGCCTCTTCAATTTGAGCGGCGATTTCATACGAAATAGAAGGATATATCATTTCAGCCATAGCCTGCTTTTTCTTTTTCTTTGAAAGAGCCGCAATATCTCTTGAAACAGCACCTTCGGCAACTGCAAGAATGGAGAAATTTTTGCCTTGCTCATTTCGTCTTTGTACTGTGCGGATAACCGAATTTATATCATACGGAATCTCGGGTATAAGAATAACGTCTGCACCGCCGGCGATTCCGGCATACAGCGTAAGCCAGCCAACTTTGTGCCCCATAACTTCAACAATAAAAACTCTGCCATGCGAAGTCGCAGTCGTATGTATGCAGTCGATAACCTGTGTAGCAATATCAACGGCAGACTGGAAACCAAACGTCATATCCGAACCCCAAAGGTCATTGTCTATCGTTTTTGGAAGCGAAACAACATTCAGTCCTTCCTGCGAGAGCATATTTGCCGTTTTTTGAGTTCCGTTTCCGCCGAGAATAACAAGACAGTCTAATTTGAGCTTTTTGTAATTCTCCTTCATAGCGGCAACTTTATCGATATTATCGTCCTCGTTTATGACACGCATGAGCTTGAACGGCTGACGTGATGTGCCGAGTATCGTACCGCCTCTTGTGAGAAGTCCCGAAAGGTCATCTCTCGAAAGCTCTTTGGCATCGCCGTTGATAAGACCTCTGTAGCCGTCAATTATGCCGACTATCTGAACATTATCGCCATAATGATGATAAAGCGTCTTTGCTACACCTCTTATGCTGGCATTAAGACCTTGGCAATCTCCGCCACTCGTTAAAATACCTATTCTTTTCATCTGTTTCAAACCTTCTTTCTTCTATTTTTTTATTTTATGAGAGCCGTCCGCCGTCATTACACGCTGAGAGTTTTCGGCGTTGGCGGCTTGTTGTTTTACTTTTACAGCTTTTCTTGCAAGAGAGGCAAACTCAACCTGACAATTGCGGAGTCTTTTTCCTCTTCGGTCTATCATAACATAAGTAGCATCGGAAAGCTGTATTCTTGTATTAACTATATCATTCCACAAGATTTCGAGTATCTCGTCACAACGGCGGTGAATGTCATCATCTTCAACAGGGAAAACCAGTTCGACACGTTTATCGAGATTTCTCTGCATCCAGTCCGCTGAACCTAAATACATTTGGGGCGAACCGCCGTTTTCAAATTTGAACATTCGGCTGTGTTCGAGCAATTGTCCAACAATGCTATGTACAACAATATTCTCGCTGACTTTTTCTATTCCGGGAATAAGACAGCATATCCCCCTAACTATAAGCCTAACCGGAACATTTGCCTTTGATGCCTCGTAAAGCAATTCTATAATAGCCGGGTCTACAAGAGCATTTATTTTAACTGTAATTCCTGCGGGCAATCCTTTTTTAGCGTTTTCGATTTCCTGCTTAATTTTATCTTCGAAAAATCCCCTCATTCCGTGAGGTGCAACAATAAACTTGTTGTACTGCGGAGGGTGAGAATATCCCGTAAGAACATTGAACAGCGATGACGCATCTTCGCCAAACTTTTCTTTACAAGTAAAAAGCCCCATATCAGTATAAAATCTCGCTGTTATATCATTGTAATTTCCCGTACCCATGTGAAGATACCTGCGAATGCCGTCATCTTCATTTCTCACAACAAGACATATTTTACAATGCGTTTTTAGTCCGCTCAATCCGTATATAACATGACAGCCGGCTTTTTCGAGCTTTTTCGCCCAATGAATATTATTCTCCTCATCGAATCTCGCTTTCAGTTCGACCAAAACAGTAACTTGCTTGCCGTTTTCAGCCGCCTTTATGAGGGCATCGACTATCGGAGAATTTCCGCTCACTCTATATAAAGTCTGCTTTATTGCAAGAACTTTCTCATCTCGGGCAGCGGCTTTGACGAATCCGAGAACACTGTCAAAACTTTCGTATGGGTGATGAACAAATCTGTCTTTTTCACGAATAGCCTTGAAAATATCATCATATCCGAAAAAATCCGCACTGGGCGAAACAGGTTTTATTGGTTCGAAGCACATCGACTCGCAACCCGATATTTTTGCGAATTTTGATAAAAACGTCAAATCAAGAGGCCCACGACATTCGTATATCTCACTCTCATCTACATCAAGCGTTTCAATAAGAAAATCCTTGAGCTGTTGGTCGCATTTCCATGCTATTTCAAGGCGAATGGGCTTTCCACGACGGCGTTGTTTTATGGATTTTTCGATTTCGCTCATAAGGTCGTCGGTATCTTCATCTATATCGAGATCCGAATCTCTCGTTATTCTGAACGGGAACGAAGCCTTTATTTTATACAAGGCGAAAAGCTCGGCAAGCCGTGACGTTATAATACTCTCCAACAAAATAAAATTCCTTATGCCGGAGTTTTCTTCTGACGGCAGTTCTATAAATCTTGGCAGAACCGAGGGAACTTGTATAAGTGCAAAGAAAGTTTCCCTTTTATCGTTCATCAACCTGATAGCAATATTAAGACTTTTGTTTAGCAGAAGGGGGAAGGGTCTGCTTGTATCTACCGCCATGGGAGTGAGAACAGGGTAAATGCGTCTATCAAAATACCGATTTATAAAATCGAGCTGTTGCGGGTTGAGTTCATTTATTTTTTTTATTAATATCCCTTGCTTTTTCAATGCGGGCAAAATTGAATGATTAAGACAATTGTATTGCTTTTCCGAAAAATCGTGAATTTTTTTGCATAGTATATCGTACTGTTGTTTTGGGGTAAGTCCCGAAAGATCACATTCTTTCGTATCATGCTCTAACTGATCAAGAACACCGGCAACACGTACCATTATAAATTCGTCAAGATTAGACGCAGTTATTGACAAAAAGTTAACTCTTTCCATTATTGGATTTTCTTTTTCAAAAGCCTCTTCCATGACTCTTTGATTAAAATCCATCCAACTAAGCTGACGATTATTATACGGAAAGTTTTTGCCTTGTCCGTTAATGTGGTCTGACATAACCACAACCCTCCGTTTTGTTAAAATAGTAATTTAGTATCTTTCTTTCAAAAGGTCAGACATATTGTAATTACCGGCAGTTTTACCGGCAAGAAATACCGCTGCATTTATAGCTCCAACGGCAAAAAGGCTTTTAGATTGTGCCTGATGTGAAATTGTCAGAACTTCGTTATCTCCGGCAAAAATAACATCGTGTTCGCCAACGATAGTTCCGCCTCTTATACTGCTAATGCCGATTTCGTTTGCACTTCTTTTTTTGCGGACGCTGTGACGGTCGTATATGTATTCCGGCTCATCATTTCTGACAGATGATATTCCGTCTGCAATCATGAGAGCCGTACCCGATGGAGCGTCTATTTTTTGGTTGTGGTGTTTTTCGACTATTTCGACATCGAAATCACCGCCGAACACTTTAGATGCCATCTTTGACAACTCAATAAGTAGATTTATTCCCAACGACATATTACCAGAACGGAAAACAGCAATTTTTTCGCTTGCAGTGTTTATCGAATTTATTTGAGCTTCGCTGTATCCGGTGGTACACAAAACGCACGGAACATTTTTCTCGACAGCATAAGCGAGAAGTCCGTCAAGTGCCGAGGGATTGGAAAAATCTATAATAACATCAACATTGGGGTGATTTGCTTTGATGTTGGTGAAGTCGGCATAGACAGGAAAATCGTTCTTTTTTTCGGTATAAACATCTACTCCGCACACGATAGTGGCATCACTGCGAGTTTTTAAATTTTCGGCTATTACCTGACCCATTTTTCCGTTACAGCCCGACATAAGAATATTTATCATTTTTATCATTCCTTTATAAATTAAAATTAATTCGAATACATTATATCACAAAAAGAAATATTGTGTCAATTGTTATTATCGTTTTCAACACTAAAATAATTTTTTGATAAAATTCATCAAAACAAAAAAGTAAAGAGGCAACCGACTCAAAAATGTCTGTTGCCTCCGTTTTATTAGTTGAAACCGATATATTTTAATTAGTCGAAATATCCTTTTGCTGCGAGAAGTTCAGCCAAAAGAACAGCTCCGCCTGCCGCACCTCTTAAGGTGTTGTGCGACATACAAACAAATTTAATATCGTACTGAGTATCTTCTCTGAGTCTGCCGATAGAAACAGCCATACCGCCCTCAAGATTTCTCTCGGATTTTATCTGAGGTCTGTCGGGTTCGCTGAAATAGTGAAGGAACTGTTTTGGAGCATGGGGAAGATTCAGTTTTTGGGGTTCACCGCTGTAATTTGCCCAACGTTCTTTTATTTCTTCGAGGTCGGGTTTTTTATCGAAAGAAACAAAAACAGCCGCTGTATGACCGTCACTTACGGGAACTCTGAGGCACTGTGATGTTATTGAGGGATTAACAGCAGATTTGATTTCGCCGTTTTCGATAGTACCCCAAATTTTGAGAGGTTCTTTTTCGCTTTTCTCCTCTTCGCCGCCGATATAGGGGATAAGGTTGTCAACCATTTCGGGCCAACGCTCGAAAGTTTTGCCGGCACCCGAAATAGCCTGATATGTGCAAGCAAGAACTTTTGTAACGCCCATATCCATAAGAGGATGAATTGCAGGAACATAGCTCTGGAGCGAGCAGTTCGATTTTACAGCGATAAATCCTTTTTTAGTACCCAAACGCTTTTTTTGATATTCGATAATATCGAGGTGCTGAGCGTTGATTTCGGGGATTATCATAGGAACATCGGGAGTGAAGCGGTGAGCTGAGTTGTTGGAAACTACCGGACACTCGGCTTTAGCGTATGCTTCTTCCAAAGCTCTAATATCCTCTTTTTTCATATCGACAGCACAAAAAACGAAATCAACGAGTTTGGTAACAGCTTTTATGTCTGCTGCGTCAATGATGACCATATTTTTCAATTTTTCGGGCATAGGAGTAGACAAAGCCCATCTGTTGCCGGCTGCTTCCTCGTATGTTTTGCCTGCACTTCTTGCACTTGCAGCCAAAGCCGTAACGTTAAACCACGGGTGATCTGCGAGCAAAGTAGCAAAACGCTGACCAACCATACCGGTAGCACCAATAATACCTACGTTATACTGCTTCAATTTAACCAATCCTTTCTTTGTGCAAGACGGCGTATATTGACAATAAGCGTCAAAGCGTGTAAAATATTTGTAAACGTCGTGCCTGCTCAAAATAAAACTATAATGGAGAAAGTTCAAACTAATCCACTACCATATAAATATATCATCATTATGTTTTGTTGTCAAGCATGATGAATACAGATTTTTTCGGCAGGCAGAGCCTGCTGTCAATTCGCACTTAAGTTTACACTGTACAGTATTGTACATCTGCAAACCAATAAAACAACCTGCAACATAAAAAGTTAGCGTACACGAATTAAAGTTTTTTTTGCTTCTTTTTTTTTCAAAAAAAAGAAGAGAAAAAAGATAGTGTTTTGGGAAAGGATATATTTTATGAAGATTAAAACAAGCGACTATTTTTACGAGCTTCCAACGGAACTTATAGCACAAACACCTCTTGAGAGCCGAGATTCATCTCGATTGCTTGTGCTTGACCGCAACACCGGAGCTTGTGAACATAAGCATTTCTATAATATTGTAGACTATCTTAATTCGGGGGATTGCCTTATTTTGAATGATTCCCGAGTTCTGCCCGCAAGAATTTACGGAATAAAAAATACCGGGGCGAAAGTCGAATTTCTTCTTGTAAAACAAATAACAATTGATACTTGGGAGTGTCTTGCAGGCCCCGGAAGAAAAGCCAAACAAGGTTCGGTTTTCGATTTCGGCGGCGGAGTTATGACCGGCGAAGTTATTGATGTTCTCGAAAACGGCAATAGAGTCGTAAAATTTACGAGCAAAGATAATTTCTTTTCGGCTCTCGATAAGCTCGGCGAAATGCCCCTCCCTCCATATATAAAAGAAAAACTCAAAGATAAGGAGCGTTATCAGACGGTTTACAGCCGTGAACTTGGTTCTGCCGCTGCCCCGACTGCCGGTTTGCATTTTACTCCCGAACTCCTTCAAAAAATAAAAGATAAAGGAGTTAAAATCGGTTATGTCACTCTTCATGTCGGGATAGGCACTTTTAGACCCGTGAAAACCGATGATATAACTCAACACAAAATGCACAGCGAACATTACGAAGTCCCCGAAGCAGCCGCAAATTTGATTTCCGAAACAAAAAACAGCGGTGGCAGGGTTATTTCTGTCGGAACAACTTCTTGCCGAACTCTCGAAACAGTCGCAAGAGATCATGGCTCCGTTGTCGCCTGTGACGGCTGGACGGATATTTTTATTTATCCGCCATACGAGTTTAAAGTTCTTGACGGACTTATTACAAACTTTCATCTTCCCGAAAGTACCCTCATAATGCTTGTTAGTGCTTTCGCCGGATACGACAATACTATGAACGCATACAAGCAAGCTGTAAACGAAAAATACAGATTTTTCAGTTTCGGAGATGCTATGTTCATAAAGTGAGAAAGACGTGATTTTTACGGATAAAGATTTAGTAACAAAGGCATTCATAAAATTTTTTGCCGGATTAATTATAATATCGATTTTGATATTTCTTCCCGCCGGAACACTCAATTATATAAATGGTTGGATATTCATTATAATTTTGTTTGTTCCGATGTTCATAGCCGGACTCATATTAATGAAAAAGAATCCCGAACTGCTCCGCAAAAGACTCAACGCAAAAGAAAAAGAGTCTGAACAAAAAGGCGTTATCCTTGTAAGCGGTATCATGTTTTTGGCGGGATTTATCGTAAGCGGACTGAATTATCGTTTCGGATGGCTTGTTCTGCCAATGTGGGTGACGATTGCATCATCAATATTATTCGCATTATCATATTTGATGTATGCCGAAGTTCTGCGTGAAAATGAGTATCTGTCAAGAATAATCGAAGTGCAGGAAAATCAAAAAGTTGTAGATACGGGTTTGTATTCGGTTGTTCGTCACCCGATGTACTCGGCAACGGTCATAATGTTTTTATCTATACCGTTGATTCTGGGGAGTTTGTTTTCGTTTTTGATTTTCTTGATATATCCTTTCACAATCGCCGTTAGAATAAAGAACGAAGAAGAAGTTCTCGAAAAAGGTCTTGAGGGATATTCGGAATACAAGCAAAAAGTAAAATACAGAATGATTCCTTTTATTTGGTGACCGTTTATTTTTTACACATACCACGTTTTGACATAATCTCCGCAGCAAAGAATATATAATAATAGTGGAGATGATAACATGAATAACGATAGTATCGGAAATATCGCAATAGGAATTTTGTTTTTAATAATGGGCATAACCGGTTTTATTTTGCTTAAAATAGGCGAAAGTAAAAAGAATCGATAATAAAATTTGTTGTTTTTTATATAAAATTGTGAAATTGTGTTGATTTTATTTTGATTTTTTGATATAATCAATTACAGTTAAAAAATAAACTGTAAGGAGTTCACCTATATGGCAAGAAAAATCAAAATAACATCAGACAGCACTTGTGACGTAAGCAAAGAATTATGTGATGCACATAACATCGGAATTGCCCCCCTCCATGTTGTTTATGGCAGTGAAAGCTATGACGATATGCAAAATATTGTGCCGGAGGATATTTTGAGAAGATATAAGGAGAAAAAGGAACTCCCCAAAACATCGGCAGTCAGCATATATGAGTATGTTCATTTTTTCAGAAAATATGTTGACGATGGATACGAAGTAGTACATATAAACTTAGGTTCTTCCATATCTTCATCGCATCAAAATGCAGTAGCGGCGGCGGAGGAAGTAGGCGGAGTTTATGTTATAGACTCGCAGAGCCTTTCATGCGGAATGGCACTTCTTGTACTCAAGGCGGTTGATTACGTTGAAAAAACTGACCTATCGGCAAAAGAAATCGCCGAAAAAATAGAGGGGCTTATCCCAAAGATCCGCATGAGCTTTGTTGTTGACGACCTCGAATTTTTGCGTGCGGGCGGAAGATGTTCAACGCTCGCTATGCTCGGAGCAAATCTTTTGAGCATAAAGCCGTGTATCGAAGTTGACAATACCAAGGGTTCGGCGATGACGGTAGGCAGAAAATACAGAGGTAAATTGGATAAAGTTGTGGCTCAGTACACAAGAGAAAAACTTTCGCAGTATACCAATTTTGACGGCGACAGAGCATATATTATCAGTTGTGACGTGCCGGAAGAAATCGTAAATAATATGTACGAGATTGTTGATTCGCTTGGTGTTTTCAAAGAGATAATTGCGGGTTCGGCGGGCTGTACAATATCAAGTCACTGCGGTTCGGGAACTATCGGCATAGGATTCTTAGTAAAATAATCAACAAGAAATCTCCAATTTGTTGCTTATTTTCTCTTCTTTTTTTTG
>CACXHC010000128.1 GCA_902767285.1 uncultured Ruminococcus sp. | reverse complement strand
TAATAAAAACTAAAGTAAAACCAGACAAAATATTTTCTCTTCTTTTTTTTGAAAAAAAAAGAAGCAAAAAAAACTTTTACTATATAATTTTTATGTTGTTCAACGAACTTTTCTATAAACTGAAACAAAAACGACTGCAAAAGTACGCAGTCGTTTTTGTTGCTTTTTCTTCTTCTTTTTTTGAAAAAAAAGAAGCAAAAAAACTTTAACTGTATAAATTTTATGTTTTTCAATAAATATTTTTACACAATTAAAGTTTTTTGGAAAGGGTTTGGGAAAACCTTTTTTTCAAAAAAGGTTTTCCCAAGAAAGCCAATTTTTCACAGCAAAGAAGAATAAAAATCACTCGCCGTCTTCGTCAACGTCTTTTACATCTTCCGAGTCGTCTGAATCCACATCTATACCAAGCATACCGGCTAATGTTTCCAAACGCTCCAACCTTTGCTCCGCATCGATTTCCGTATCCGAGTCGCCGTCCGAGGAGGAATCTCTTTCCATCAACGATTCCAAAAGTCTGCGAATATCACTTGTGTTATCTTTTTCACATTTTTCGACAGCATCTTTCGCCGAAGCTCCGCCGAATATTATATCTACAATACCGTTTCCGTAACGTTCAAACATTCTTGAGGGGCAAAAGATACTATATCTTATTATATCTTCATTCGGTATAATATCATTACACAAAACATTCGCTTTATATCTTATTTCGCCGTCTCTAAAGTCGAACTCGAAATTTCCAAATTTCAAGCCGAAATTTGCTCTGCAAATAAACTCTGCCATTCTTTCCATCATTTCAGGATCGTCTTGATCTGCTCCTATAGGACAAACAGCAAATGCCGAATAATTGTCATCGTCAACACTTATTATGTAGCGTATACTTTTTATTTTGCTTCTTATTGATAAATTGAAATAAAAAACACCTTTTTTTTCATCAAAATCAAAATTCCAATGATTTTCCTCAAGATAATTATTTATCGCTGCTGCAATTTCCATAGAATATGATGTTTTTGCCATAATATTTTACCTCCTGTTTTTTAAATATATAAGACTCCATAGCAACCGTCTTAATTATCGTCATATATTCGGTTGCCATGAAGTCTAAAGTTAGTTTATATTACATTTTTTTAGAATCGAAATTATGGATTCGGCTGCGAAAGTGCATCGTTGTAAACATTGATGTAATCACTCGCGGAACGATCCCACGAATAGTTAGATGTCATACATCTCCAAATAAGCTGAACCCAGCCATCTCTGTTCCAATAACCCTGAATAGCACGGTTAACAGCGTTTACCATATCCCATGTGTCGTAATTTCTGAACGTAAATCCGTTACCGCCGTTGTTGCCGCTGTCGAGAATGGAGTCTTTTAATCCGCCAACTTCACGAACAACAGGAACGTTGCCATAACGCAAAGCTATCATCTGCGAAAGTCCGCAAGGCTCGCTCTTCGAAGGCATGAGGAAAATGTCACCGCCGGAGTAGATTTTTCTTGCAAGCTCGTTTACATAGCCGAAGCAAGAGCAAACTCTGCCCGGGTATCTCCACTGAAGATTGCGGAAGAAGTCCTCGTACTCTGCATCGCCTGAACCGAGAATTACAAACTGACAGTCGTTATTCTGGAGAATATTGTCGATACCGTCACGAACAAGGTCAAGTCCCTTATGAGAAACAAGTCTTGAAACCATTGTAATAATCGGAATGTCCTCACGTCTGTCAAGATTAAGTCTTTCCTGAAGTCGTCTTTTACACTCGTTTTTACCGTAAAGATTATCTGCCGTATAATTTGCATAGAGATGATAGTCTGTAGCAGGGTCGTAACTTGCGTTGTCTATGCCGTTAAGAATACCGCAAAGTTTATAATGGAAAAGGTTAAGTGCAGGGTCAAGACCATGACTGAACCACGGGTCTTTTATTTCAAGTGCATAACTCGGGCTTACTGTATTAACTTTTGTTGAGCATACTATGGCACCCTTCATCATGTTGAGTTTGCCGTCTTGGTCGAGAATAGCACCGTCTTGAGCAGGTATGCCGACTACATCTTCGTTAAGATCCCAACCGTATTTGCCTTGATACTGGATATTGTGAATGGTGAAAAGACTCTTTATGTCATGATACCAGCCGTTGTGAGAATAGAACAAATAATAGTAAACCGGTACAAGAGCTGTCTGCCAGTCGTTGCAGTGAATCAAATCTGGTTTAAAATCTACATAAGGAAGCATTTCAAGACACGCTCTCGAAAAGAAAGCAAATCTCTCGGCATCGTCATAAAAACCGTAAAGTCCGTTACGCTTGAAATAATATTCATTGTCAATAAAGTAGTACAAAACGCCGTTGTAGCGAGCCTCGAAAACACCACAATACTGATGTCTCCACGATACCGGAACAGTAAAGCTGGTTATATAGTGCATTGTGTCACGCAAACTCTGCGGAATATCTCCATAGAGCGGCATTACTACACGACAGCCGATCATTCTTTGGCGGAGAGCCTGCGGCAAAGAACCTGCAACATCTCCTAATCCCCCCGATGCGGCAAAGGGTTTCGCCTCACTTGTGCAAAATAATACTCTCATTTTTGAACCTCCAATTAAATAAACTAAAAGAACTCACACGGCATGAACTGCACATACGACATACAAACGATAACACACAGCCCCGCTACGCTGCTCTTTTGCTTTATATCACAACCGAGTACCCCTCGGATAGGATACAATATAATTATACCACACTTTTCTTAGAAATGCAAACCGGATAAGAACCTATTCCGCAAAGTTGTTGTCCTGCCGATACAATAACATCTTTGTCGCAAACAACGTATTTAAGTATAGTTTCTTTGCCTATATTGCAATCTTGCATGATTATGCAGTTGCTTATCTTTGCACCTCTGCCAATGTGAACGCCCTTGAATATGATACTGTTTTCAACTTCGCCCTCAATTATACAGCCGGGACTCACAAGCGAATTTTTAACAGAACTGTTCAAGCCGTATTTTGTAGGCATATCATCACGAACTTTTGTGTAGATAGGATTACGCATATTGAAAAGTTCTTCTCTTACTTCGGGATTCAAAAGATCCATATTTGCTTGGAAATAATTTTGTATAGTTTCGATTTCCGTGCAGTATCCTTTTATCTCGTAGCCGTAAACATTGTATGCCTTGACTGCTGCTTGAACAACATCTCTTGCAAAATCGAATTTGCTTCTGCTTACGCAGTCCGAAACAAAATCAAGCAAGAATTCTTTTTTGACTATGCAGGTTTTTATCATGCAGTCTGCCGAATCGATCGTTCTGGGATTTATAAGAACTTCTCTTACTCTGCTGTTGCTGTCGAGAGAAAATACTATCGGTTCGCCTCCGTTTGAACCCTTACTAAGTGTTCTTTTGCGGTAGCAGAATGTTATATCTGCGTTATTTTTAAGATGTGCGTTCATCATTTGTTGATAGTCCATGTTAACAACAGACATAGAGCTTGAAATAAGAACGTAATCTTCATAGGAATGTTCAATAAAATCTCTGATAGCGTCTATCGTTTGAACGAACGTATTATATTTGTCGCCGGTGCTTTCAAACGGCGGAAGGAACGTCAAACCGCCTCTGCGTCTGGAGAGGTTCCATGCCTTGCCCGAACCGATATGATCCATAAGCGACAAATAATTATTTTTGGTAACAACACCTATTTTGCTTATTCCTGAATTGACCATATTGGAAAGCGAAAAATCGATGAGTCTGTATTTTGCTCCAAAAGGAATTGAGCTGAAAGTACGCTGAGTTGTCAGTTCGGGGATATAGGTATCCTGAAAATTTGTAAGGATCAATCCCAACATATTTCTGCCTGCCATATCAATTTTCCCCCTTTACGTCTGTATCTATCATAGCTTTGGGAGCAACAACAGCACCCTCGCCTATTGTCAGATTTTCGCCTACAACGGCGATACCCCAGTTATCTCTGTTTTCAACATCTTCGGGGCGTGAGCCTACAACTGCATTTTTGCCTATAACAGTATTTTCGGCAACAATCGCATAACTAACCTGAGCCCCTTCTTCAACAACAACACCGGGCATAAGAATAGAGTCGGTAATCACAGCACCCTTTTTGACCGTTACGCCTTGGAACAGCATAGAGAACTCAAGTGAGCCGTAAACGTTACAGCCGTCCGCTACCATAGAATTTTGGATTTCTGCTGTATCTCCTACAAAGTGAGGCGGATACATGGGGTTTCTTGAATAAATTTTGTTTTTCTCGTCTGTGAGGTCGAGCTTTGTTTTTGGGTCGAGCAAATCCATATTTGCCTCCCACAAAGAATCGATTGTACCAACGTCTTTCCAATAGCCTTCGAAGGGATAAGCAAACATTCTCTCGCCGTTTTCGAGCATTGTCGGAAGAACGTTTTTGCCGAAATCGTTTGAGCTGTTGGGGTCTGCCGCATCGAGTTTAAGATATTTTCTCAGCTTTTCCCAAGTGAATACATAGATACCCATTGAAGCATTTGTGCTTTTCGGGTGAGCCGGTTTCTCTTCGAACTCATAAATAGAGCCGTCGAGATTAGTGTTCATTATGCCGAAACGAGATGCCTCCTCAAGCGGAACGTCTATAACTGCTATAGTACAGTCTGCGTTGTGTTCCTCATGGAAAGAAATCATAGCGGCATAGTCCATTTTGTAGATGTGGTCACCTGAAAGGATGAGAACATATTCGGGGTCGTATCTTTCGATAAAGTTTATATTTTGATAAATTGCGTTTGCCGTACCGGAATACCAGTTTGCACCGTCTTTTTGCTCATACGGTGAAAGAATGTGAACACCGGCGTTGTCGTTATCGAGATCCCACGGCTGACCGTTGCCCAGATAATCGTTAAGTACGAGAGGCTGATACTGCGTAAGAACGCCTACTGCCTCTATACCGGAATTGGTGCAGTTGGAAAGCGGAAAATCAATAATTCTGTATTTTCCTCCAAACGGTACTGCCGGTTTAGCCATTTTTCTTGTAAGAACACCGAGTCTGCTGCCCTGTCCTCCTGCAAGCAGCATGGCAACTACTTCTTGCTTTGGTAGCATAATTTTTTTCCTCCAATTCTACCTTAATTTGTGTGTATGTTAAGGGCTTCGCCCTTAAGAACCCACAAGGGCTTCGCCCTTGACCCACCAACTTTTTTGAAAAAAAGTTGGACAAAAAACTTTTGTAGCGTGTACGCAAGTTTTTATTTTTTATCTGTTTTTTTATGCGAGGTTCCTTTTTTTGGTTCTTTTTTGGAATCTTTCTTTTTTAAGTCTTTTTTGGCTTCTTTTTTAACCTCTTTTTTAACTTCTTTTTTTATTTCTTTGTTGACTTCCTCATTGAGAATGTCTTTTTTCTTTGCAGATT
>CACXHC010000127.1 GCA_902767285.1 uncultured Ruminococcus sp. | reverse complement strand
TTTCAGTTTATAGAATGTTCGTTGAAACACGTAAAATTTATATAGTAAAAGTTTTTTTTGCTTCTTTTTTTTTCAAAAAAAAGAAGAAGAAAATTTAAGAAGATTTCTTTTTAAGGGTGAGTTTTTTTTCTTCACCGTGAAGCAATCTGACGATATTCTCATGATGTTTAGCAATTACCGAACCGCAGATAATAACTGTCATTATTGTTACGGTAACCACATATTCGAGCGGTACTTTCTGCGAATACTTATAACTATAAAAATATGTAAACAGAAATGTCGAAATAATAATCGCTACTCCCGATACTATTGAACTTATCGACACGATTTTTGTTGACAAGAACATTATCAAAAATGTTGCTATCGCAACGCCAAATATAACGGGATTTATAACCGCAAGCAACGCCGCAACCGTTACCACGCCTTTACCGCCTTTGAATCCAAAATATATGGGAAAAACATGGCCCAAAAAACAACACATTCCGGCAAAATATTTTCCGTATCCCACGACTTCTATTGGCTCAAGCGATGTATTCATCGTCTTGAAAATGAGTCCGCCTATAATAACGGATATTACACATTTGAGGAAATCTCCTACAAATGTTATTATTCCGGCAGTTGTTCCCACAGATCTCATAACATTCGTGAAACCGCCGTTGCCACTGCCCATCGTTCGTATATCTTTTCCGGTGAACGCTTTCGTTACTATAATAGCAATATTAAGACTGCCCAGCAAATACGCTATTACCATGACTAATACTATTTTTACTATATTTATCGGGTCGGTAAACAAACTCAACATATCAAAATCCCCCTACGATTATTTTTCATTATTGCGTTGACGCACAACAAAATGTATGGGCGTTCCTATCATACCGAAATTATCTCTTATCCTATTCTCAAGATACCTCTTGTACGAAAAATGAAATAAATCTGCCGAATTTACAAAACATACAAATGTCGGCGGATTCACAGATGCTTGAGTCATATAAAAAATTTTCAGTCGGCGGCCTTTATCCGTCGGTGGCTGAACTCGTGCTGTTGCCTCTGCCAGAATATCATTAAGCACACCTGTCTTTATTCTCATTGAACAAGCTGAGTGAACTTGAGTTATCATATCAAATAATTTGTCTACTCTCTGCCCTGTTTTCGCTGATATAAATATCATGGGAGCATACGACATAAACGAAAAATCAACTTCCAGCTTCTTTCTCATCTGATCCATCGTTTTTCCGTCTTTTTCTACTGCGTCCCACTTGTTGATTGCTATAATGCACCCCTTGCCCGCCTCGTGAGCGAGTCCCGCAACTTTTGAATCCTGCTCAGTAAAACCTTCGGTAGCATCTATCATTATTACGCACACATTACTGCGTTCTATTGCCATTTTTGCACGGAGAATACTGTATTTTTCAATGTTGTTGTCTACCTTGCTTTTGCGGCGGAGTCCGGCTGTATCAATAAAATTAAATTTTCCGTGGCTGTTCTCTACAAGAGTATCGATCGTATCTCTCGTTGTGCCGGCAATATCCGATACAATACAACGTTCCGAACCCGATATATAATTTATGAGAGAAGATTTTCCGGCATTCGGCTTCCCTATAACCGCTACCGATATATACTCCGACTCTTCTTCCGATTCTTCTTCTTCGGGAAAATACTCAAAAACAGCATCAAGTAAATCTCCTGTTCCGTGTCCGTGAACCGATGAAACCGCTATCGGATCGCCTATACCTAAATTGTAAAATTCGTAAAATTCAATATCAGGTTCGCCGATACTGTCGCATTTGTTTACACACAAAACAATTGGTCTGCCGCTTTTTTGAAGCATATTTGCAACTTCTTGATCTGTTGCAATTACTCCCGATTTTATATCGGTAACAAAAATTATTACGTCTGCCGAGTCAATCGCAACTTTCGCTTGACGACGCATTTGTGAAAGGATTATATCATCTGATTCGGGTTCGATACCGCCCGTATCTATGAGAGTAAATTTACGATTTCGCCATTCACATTCACCGTACAGTCGGTCACGAGTAACGCCGGGGGTATCATCTACAATCGAAAGACGCTGACCAATCAGTTTATTAAAAAGTGTGGATTTGCCCACATTGGGTCTGCCTACTATTGCTACAATTGGTTTTGCCATTTACGCCACTCCTTTCTGTTGATAAGTAAAAAATAAAAGGGAGGATTGCTCCTCCCTCCTGATGATAAACTAAGAACGGGACAGTAAATTAATCTTCTGCCATATCCAAAACCTGTCTGCCATTGTACTTACCGCAAACTTTGCACACTTTATGAGGTGCTTTGTAAGATTTGCAGTTGGGACAAATGGAAAGAGCAGGAGCGGTGAGTTTCCATACGTTATTTCTTCTTTTGTTTTTTCTTGCGTGAGATGATTTTCTCTTAGGTACTGCCATTGTAAATTCCTCCTTAAAATTGTGGTCGAATACCGAAAAAACGGTATTATTCTTCGTTTAATAAATTTCTGATTGCCTCCCAGCGAGGGTCGGCTTCCTGCAAATTGCATGAGCAATCACCAAAATTAAGGTTTTTGCCACATTTCTGACAAACTCCTCGGCAGTCCTCCTTGCAAAGATACTTTGAAGGTAATTCGAGAAGAATATCCGAAATTACAACTGCATTCATATCAACGGTAAAATCGGGAGCTTCTATATAATCGTCCTCATTTTCGCCCACAAGAGCCTGTACGACTGTATGTTTAAAGCTGTAATCGTATGTGGTTATGGTTTTCTCGCCACATCGGTCACAGGGAGCAGTATAATCAAACTTTACCGCAACCGCCAGATCAACGATACTCGCTCGATTCACCGCTTTCGCCGACACCTTTACGGGTGTTTTAAACGGCATACCTCCATTGAAACTCAATTCACGAATATCAAGCTCATACTCGGCATATAGCTCGGATTCGCTAAGAAAAACAGATTCTAAATTCCAAAGCATTGGCACACCTCAATAAACACACAATAGTGTTCCCTTTCACCTGAAATACCGAATTTTATTATATCTCATCATAAGATGTTTGTCAATATACTTTTTTTAATCTTTTTGAAAAACAATACTTGGTTGTTACTATTCACACTCTAACAGCCCCATCGCAACAC
>CACXHC010000126.1 GCA_902767285.1 uncultured Ruminococcus sp. | reverse complement strand
TAAAAAAGTTTTTTGGAAAGGGTTTGGGAAAACCTTTTTTTCAAAAAAGGTTTTCCCAAGAAAGCCAATTTTTCACAGCACCTTTTTGGTTTGTCTAAATATTAAATCTTTGTACAGAACGAGTTTTGCCGGTTTTTTCGTCTATATCGAATAAGCAACAGCCCATTGAACATTCGCCGTCAGCGGTTTCGAATTTAACGGGCATTTGTTCTTTAAAGCGTTTTATGCAGAGTTCTTTTTTCACGCCCAAAACGGATTCTATCGGGCCTGTCATTCCAAGGTCGGTGATGTAGCCCGTACCGTTTGAGAGAATACACTCGTCAGCCGTCTGAACGTGCGTATGTGTGCCGACTACTGCCGATACTTTTCCATCAACATAATATCCGAACGCCTTTTTCTCTGACGTGGCTTCGGCATGAAAATCAACAACTATAACACTGCAATCTTTCAGTTCACCTATGATTCTGTCGAAGCACAAAAACGGATTTTCCAAAGGTTCCAAAAAGATCGTACCCATGATATTTATAACTCCGACACGATACCTTAACATATCAAAAGTAGTAAAACCACGTCCGGGAGTAGTTTTGGGCGGATAATTTGCCGGTCTTATAATGCGGTCGCACTCGTCGTAAAAATCATAGCTTTCTCGCTTGCCGAATGAGTGATTGCCTGTGGTTATAATATCCACTCCATAATCAAAAAGATAATTTGCATATTTTTTTGTTATGCCGTGACCGCTGTCGGCGTTTTCCCCGTTGCATACTACCATGTCAATGCTGTATTCTTTGCGGAATTTCGGGAGTGTTTTTGATAAATATCCGCACCCTTGATCTCCGCATACATCTCCAACACAAAGCAATCTCATAATTATTTACTTGCTTTCTCTGCCAAAAACGACTCTATAAATTCGAGAACCTTATCTACTTCCAGACCGTGTACAATGCAGGCATCTTCGAGTGATTCGCCTATTGATGACGGACAGCCTACACAGTGCATACCGCACTCCATCAATACGAATGCAACATCGGGGTCTACTCCGAGTATTTCGCCCATTGTCATTTCTTTTGTGATTTTCTTTTCCATGATTGCATACTTCCTTCTTCATTTTGATTGTACTCAAGTACATACTGATATTATATCACTTTTTTTGCTTGTATTTGTTGACAAATCGTAAACAATTATCAATATCCTTTTTTAACGAACAATTATTCTTTAAAAAATGTATCATAAAACAACAAAATTTGTCAATATATTTTCCGGTAAAAGTTTTTTGGAAGGGGCTTGGGGAAACCTTTTTTTCAAAAAAGGTTTCCCCAAAAAGCTTCCCTAAAAGTGTAAACCTAAATAAAAATTTTTTCAATAAACTATTGAAATTTATGTGAAATTATGCTAAAATACAAATAAGGTCTAATAAACTGTGACAAAATTGTTATTTTCTCGGTGGATAGTGGGTATGTTTGTAAAAAAACGAGATAATAGCTGTGGCTTGCAGTTCGATCAATCTAATATTAAAAAAGGAGATAATAACTATGAAAGATTTGAAAAAGGGCATCGCTCTTGCTATGGCTGCATCTCTCTCTGTGTGTGCATTGGCAGCTTGCGGTGAAAGTGGCGGAAACGGTGGTAAAACCGGTGGCACGACATCTGCAACAGGCGGCGATACAACAGCAACATCTGCTGAAGGCGGAAAAGTTTATTACCTTAACTTCAAACCCGAACAGGCTGATCAGTGGAAAGCTCTTGCAGCAGCATACTCGGCAGATAAGGGCGTAGAGGTAAAAGTAGAAACAGCGGCATCGGGTACATACGAGGAACAGCGTAAATCCGAAATGGCTAAGACTGATGCTCCTACACTCTTCCAGGTAAACGGCCCCGTAGAACTCGCAGCTTGGGGCGACTATTGCTACGATTTAAAAGATACTTCCTTATACAAGAATCTTAAGAGCGATGACTTTGCTCTTATTCAAAACGGCGAAGTTAAGGGCGTTGCTTATGTTATCGAAACATACGGCATAATCTACAACAAAACCCTCCTTAACAAGTATTTTGAAACAGACGGTGCAAAGGCTAAATCTGTTGACGAAATCAATACTTTTGCTAAATTCAAAGAAGTTGTTGAAGATATTCAGGCTAAGAAAGACGACCTCGGCATTAACGGTGCGTTCACATCTGCCGGCATGGATTCAAGCTCTGACTGGAGATTCAAAACTCACCTTGCAAACCTTCCCATCTACTATGAGTACAAGGCAGACGGCGTAGGAAGCAAAGCAGCTATCGAAGGCAAATATCTCGACAATTATCACAACATTTGGGATCTTTACATCAACAATGCTACTTGCGATGCTAAATTGCTCTCATCCAAAACAGGTGATGACGCTAACTCCGAATTTGCTCTTGGTGAAGCTGTATTCTATCAGAACGGTACATGGGCTTATCAGGATATACTCAACGCAGGCGAACTCACAGACGATGATCTCGGAATGCTCCCGATTTACATTGGTGCCGAAGGTGAAGAAAATCAGGGTCTTTGCACAGGTTCTGAGAACTACTGGTGCGTTAATGCTAAGGCTTCCGAAGCTGACATCAAAGCTACTATTGATTTCCTTGAGTGGGTTATCACAAGTGATGAAGGCAGAACAGCTATGGCTACCGACATGGGCTTTGTAACTCCTTTCAAGACATTTGACGAAGATGCAAAATATCAGCCCACAAACAAACTCGTTCAGGCTGCTAACGAATATATCGCAGCAGGCAAAACGGCTGTTTCGTGGAACTTCCCCACAATCCCCTCAGAGAAGTGGAAAGACGGCGTAGGTGCTGCTCTTCTCGACTATGCTCAGGGTACAGGCGATTGGGACGCTGTTAAGACTGCTTTCGTAGATGGCTGGAAAACAGAGTATGACGCAGCTCACGCAGGCGATACCGCTGCCGCTGATGACGGTGCTGCTGCTGAAGAAAGCACTGCTGAAGAAGAAGAGGCTGCCGCAGTAGCTGCAAACTAATCTATTTAAGTACACTTACACACCAGTTTAAAAGAGAGTGGACGGAGCTGCTCCGTTCACTCTCTGTAATTAATAAACGCATATAAATTTTTACTTGATTTTTTGATAATGTCGAAAAGGTGATTTTTCACCGTAAAATAGTTACAGATATGATAAATTGTATAGATAAGTTTATAATTTACCGCAATTTCGATAATGGTGATGTTCTCGAAATACTCGTACAAGCCTTGAGCGATACGGATTCCGAAAAAGTTCAGAAAGATGTATATACTGCCGCAAATCGACTTATTGAGCTTGCCGGCGTTTATGGATTCAACGGCAATTTGTGGCAGAATTATCTTACTCTGCTTATTGTGAGCAACGAGAATGTATTCAGCAAAACTTGCGAGATAAACGGCATAGCTGACGGTTCTCTCAAACAACTTGCCATTCATGATTTTTTGATATTCAGCGAGTTGTTCAGATATGATTTTAAAGAACTTGCGGGTATATGTGATATATCCGTTCTGAAAATGCTGCTCGATTACAAAAGAGTCGAGGGGAGCGGAACGGCATATAATAAGAGAATCCGTGACCGAATTTGTCATCTCAGCAAACAGCTTGACGAAAGTCTCAGCATTAATGAATTTACCGAAAATATTATTGATTTTTATAAAACTTTCGGAGTAGGACGTTTTGGACTTAACAAAGCGTTCAGACTTGTTGAGGGCGAAATTGTGCCTATATCGAATATCGCCCATGTTAAACTTGATGATATTATCGGATACGAGGACGCAAAAAAACAACTTATCGAAAATACCGAGGCTTTTATTAACGGAAAACCCGCAAACAATTGCTTGTTGTACGGTGATGCCGGTACGGGGAAATCTTCGAGCATTAAGGCTATACTCAATCAATATTATGAGAACGGTCTGCGAATGATAGAAATTTATAAACATCAGTTTAAGCAGATAAACAGTGTTATTGAACAGATAAAAAATCGAAATTACAAATTTATCCTTTATATGGATGATTTATCTTTTGAAGATTTCGAAACAGATTATAAATATCTGAAAGCCGTTATTGAGGGAGGACTCGAAAAGAAGCCGGCTAACGTTCTTATTTATGCTACATCAAACAGACGACACCTTATAAAGGAAAGCTTTTCGGATTCCGATGGCTGGGGCGGAGATATTCACAAAACCGATACTGTGCAGGAGAAATTATCACTTGCGGCGAGATTTGGTGTTAGTATCTTTTTTACAGCTCCCGACAAAAAGCAATTTCAGGTTATTGTTAAGGAGCTGGCTAAACGAGCCGAACTTGATGATATTTCGGAGTCTGAACTCATGCTAATGGCTAACAGATGGGAGCTGACTCACGGGGGATTTTCGGGCAGAACGGCAAGGCAGTTTATAGACTATCTGCTCGGCACTCGCTGAAATATATTTTACGGTGAAAAGCAACCTTTTCGTCATTGACTGAATCAAATAATTTTATGCGGAGGGCGATTTTTTAGAAGGAGGGAAATTTAAGTGACAAAAAAGAATTTGAGAGCGTATTTTCCAATTTTTGCATTACCGACATTTATTGCATTCTTGATAGGCTTTATAGTGCCGTTCGGATTAGGTATATACTTGTCGTTTTGTAAATTCACAACAGTAAACGATGCTGTGCCGATAGGTACAAAAAACTATACCGATATGTTCAAAGACCCCGAGTTTATTCATGCTCTTTGGTATACGGCGGCATTTGCGGTAGTAACCGTTATAACAATAAACCTTTTCGGCTTTACGATAGCTATGCTTTTGACTAAGGGCATAAAAGGAACAAATCTTTTCAGAACAGTTTTCTTCATGCCTAACCTCATAGGCGGTATCGTTTTGGGTTATATATGGCAGCTTATTTTCAATGGTATTTTGACTCATTTTGGTTTGACGCTTACTTATAGTGAAGTTTACGGATTTTGGGGACTCGTTATAATTACGAACTGGCAGCAAATCGGTTATGTAATGATTATTTATATCGCAGGTATACAAAATGTTCCGCCGGAGCTGATAGAAGCGGCTAAAATTGACGGAGCAACAAGTTTTCAGGTATTGCGTAATGTAATTCTGCCGATGGTAATGCCGTCTATTACGATTTGTTCGTTCCTTACTCTTACAAACGGATTCAAACTTTTTGACCAGAACCTCGCACTTACAAACGGATTGCCAGGCAACAGGTCAGAACTATTGGCACTTAATATATATAACACGTTCTACGGGCGTGTAGGATATGAGGGAGTCGGACAGGCAAAGGCTGTTGTGTTCTCGATAATTGTAGGAGCATTGGCAGTTGCACAGCTGACATTCACTAATAAGAAGGAGGTGCAGCAGTAATGGCTATACATACACCCGATACTATTCAGAAGGGGCAGTTACTGCCCACCGATGTTCAAAATCTTGTAGATCGGAAGAAGAAAAAAGAGGCTTATACTTATAATGCACGACATTCGCCATACTCAGCTTTGTGGACAGTAGTTTTGTCGATTTTTTCGGTTGCATACGTTATTCCGATAGTTCTCGTTGTAATAAACTCGTTCAAGAAGAAGGCTTATATTAACAGAAACCCGTTTACAATACCTTCGGGCAAAGAGTTTGTAGGATTTGAAAACTATGTAAAAGGAATGGAAAGAATAGGCTTTTGGTCTGCATTTTTAAACTCAATTATAATAACCGTTGGTTCGGTAATAGCGATTATTCTGTGCTGTTCGATGTGTGGTTGGTATATAACGAGAGTTAAATCGCTCTTCACCAAAATATTGTATTATCTTTGTGTATTCTCAATGATAGTACCTTTCCAGATGGTAATGTACACACTTTCGAAAACAGCCGACAGCCTTAGACTCGGCAACCCGATAGGAATAGTTGTCGTGTATTTGGGATTTGGAGCCGGACTTGCCGTGTTCATGTTCTGCGGATTTGCGAAGAGTATCCCCATGGAAATCGAAGAAGCCGCTATGATTGACGGCTGTACACCTCTTCAAACATATTTCCTTGTAGTAATGCCGATACTCAAGCCAACGTGTATTTCGGTATCTATCCTTGAGGCGATGTGGATTTGGAATGACTATCTTCTTCCGTCACTGGTTCTCGACAAAACAAAGTATAAAACAGTTCCGATTGCTATTCAGTACCTCAAAGGCGGTTACGGTGCCGTTGATATGGGTGCTATGATGGCTATGCTCGTGCTTGCCATTATTCCGATTATTATATTCTATGCGTTCTCGCAGAAGTATATCATCGAAGGCGTTGTTGCCGGTGCTGTTAAAGGCTAAATTTCTCTCCGAGCGGGCTTTTTGGGGGGCTACTCGCCCCCCAAACCCCCTCGGTTC
>CACXHC010000125.1 GCA_902767285.1 uncultured Ruminococcus sp. | reverse complement strand
TGTCAACAGATTCATTGTAGCAGTCGCTGTTTGTCATCATACGAGAAACTATGCTAAGCGAATTATCCCCCGATGATATTGTTTTTACTGTCGAAAGATTTGTTACAGTAACCGTGCATACCGCCTTCATTCCGTTTGAGGCGATTGCTGTTACTGTCGCTGTTCCGGGGTGGAAGGCTTTTATTTTGCCCAAATTTGTAGTTTCGATTACATTGTATGGCTCGCCGTCACTGTCCTCTATACCGTCCTCGGATTTTTCTTTTCCTACAACGTATTTAAAAGTGACGTTGCTGTATAAATCTTTGGGAGTCATTTCGGCAGTAAGCTCGAATCTATCTCCGCAATTTGCCGTATATGCCGAGGGGAAATTTATTACGGGAGCTGTTTCTTTAAAATAAATCCTCAAAGCACCGAGAGCATCGTTGCTGGTGATATTTCCATCGCCGTCAATATCTGCGAAGGGGTGATTTTCTTCGGATATATATTCCACATTTATTGAGTGGCGAAGTATGGCAAGAGCATCACCGCTTGTAACAACACCATCACCGTCAACATCGCCTTTTAATCGTTCGGATGTGTCGGCATAAGCTATCGTGCCAATCGAAAGAGTAGCAATCGAAAGCACAACGGAAACAATTTTTTTAAAATTTAACTTATTCATAATTTAAATACTCCACGAAATATTCTATTTTGTACCAAAAATTCGGTCGCCGGCGTCACCGAGTCCGGGGCATATATAGGCATCTTCATTAAGACATCGATCAAGATTTCCGCAATATATCTCTATGTCGGGGTGAGCTTTAGAGAGAATTTCAAGACCGTATGGAGCGGCAAGTATACACATAAATTTAATATCTTTTCCGCCGTGCTTTTTCACCAAATCTACTGCGGCAACAGCCGAACCGCCTGTTGCAAGCATTGGGTCAAGAAGAATTACTTCACGCTGTTCGAGATTTCCGGGAAGTTTGCAATAATATTCCTCCGGTTCGTGAGTTTCTTCATTACGGCAAAGACCTATGTGACCTACTTTTGCTGTCGGTACAAGGTGCAGAATACCGTTTACCATGCCGAGTCCGGCTCTCAGAATCGGAACAACGGCGAGTTTCTTTCCCGAAATAACGGGACAACTGCATTTTTCGATAGGTGTTTCGATTTCTTCATACTCAATCGGAAGATCCCTCAAGGATTCGTAAGCCATAAGCATGGAGATTTCCTCAACAAGACTTCTAAATTCACCCGTTCCCGTATTTTTGTTTCTCAAAAGAGAAAGTTTATGCTTTATAAGCGGGTGATCCATTATCATAATATTTTTGTCCATAAAACTTTCCTTTCATTAAGACTTTTCATCTATAATTATACAACAATTTGTTGAAAAATGCAAGTATGGGTTTGATGTGATAATTTTTCCAAAATATCAGTCGGGATATTTTTCTGTATCCTCTCGTATTTCTTTTTCAAAAACAATATGCTGATATAATGACTGCATATCTGCTTTTTCGTTATCAATATAAATAGTCATAACAGCACCGCTCTTTTGAAGATTTTCAAGAAATTTGTAAAAACCGAAATTATAATCGTCTTCGGTGACACCCTTTGTAAATTCGTCATTAAAATCGTACCCGAACGAATCAAATACAATTACCGCATCATTATTTTCGATTTGCTTTTTAATTTTTCCTAAAGAAGAATCTTTGCTGTACGAACGTATCATTTTGATATATGTAAACATATTTTCATCTTTGGAAATTTTAATTTTTACAATCATAACCGAATCCTCCCTGCATGAGTATATATTTGTTATATTATATCATTTCGGCTGTAATTTTGCAATTTGCATAAATACACATTGGCTTAAAAGAAAAAGCAGTTGTCATTTATCGAAATAGTATATTGAAAAAACGATAAAAGTGTGATATAATCAAAAAGCCAATAAATATTTGTATAATCAATGATTGATTAAAGAAAACGAGGTAAGAATTTTGGGAAGAAGAGAAGATTTAAGAAATGTAGCAATAATAGCTCATGTAGACCACGGAAAGACCACTCTTGTAGACCAGCTTTTAATGCAGAGCGGTACTTTCAGAGAAAACGAAAACGTTGCGGAACGTGTCATGGATAGCAACGACCTTGAAAGAGAAAGAGGAATTACTATCTTATCAAAAAACACGTCCGTAATGTACAAAGGAACAAAGATAAATATAGTTGACACTCCCGGTCATGCCGATTTCGGCGGAGAGGTAGAACGTATCCTCATGATGGTTGACGGCGTTCTTCTGCTTGTAGATGCTTTCGAAGGCTGTATGCCTCAAACTCGATTTGTGTTAAAAAAAGCACTTTCGTTGGGCAAAAAACCGCTCGTTGTAATAAACAAGATCGACCGTCCCGGTGCAAGACCTGCCGAAATAGTTGACGAAGTTCTCGAATTGTTTATCGACCTTGGTGCAGATGATGACCAAATAGAATTTCCGGTTGTTTATGCCTCGGGCAGAGATGGATACGCAACTCTCGACCCCGATGTCCCGGGAGAAAATATGCAGCCGCTTTTCGATAAAATATTAGAGGAGATTCCCGCTCCCGAAGGCGATTTGGAAGGCCCGCTCCAACTTTTGTTCTCCAACATAGATTATGATGATTACGTTGGAAGAATCGGTATAGGAAGAGTTGAGAGAGGTTCTGTAAAAGCCGGTCAGCAGATTGCACTTTGCCACGCCGATGGAACTGTAACTAATGCCAAAATAGTAAAACTGTATCAGTTTGAAGGATTAAAAAGAAAAGAGGCTCAATTTGCGGGATTGGGCGATATTGTTTCGGTAAGCGGAATATCAAACCTTAATATTGGCGAAACGGCTTGTGCTGTCGATTGTATAGAACCGCTCCCGTTCATAAAAATAGATGAACCAACTGTATCGATGAACTTTCTTGTAAATAACAGTCCGTTTGCCGGACGTGAAGGAAAATTCGTTACTTCCAGAAATTTGCGTGACCGTCTTTTCAAAGAAGTAGAAACAAATGTTGCCATGCGTGTTGAAGAAACAGATTCTGCCGATACGTTCAGGGTTTCGGGCAGAGGAGAACTTCATCTTTCAATACTTATTGAGCAGATGAGAAGACAGGGTTATGAGTTTCAGGTATCACGCCCGACCGTCATATATAAAAAGAAAGACGGCGTTGTATACGAGCCTATCGAGTATCTTATAATAGAAGTTCCCGGCGATTATGTAGGTGCGGTTATGGAAAAACTCGGTTCACGCAAAGCCGAACTCATCAACATGACTCCCCGTGAAGAAGGCGTAACTCATATTGAATATAAAATCCCGGCAAGAGGTCTTATGGGCTATCGTTCGGAATTTTTGACGGATACCAACGGCAACGGAATAATGAATCATGTTTTTGATGGATATGAAGAGTATAAGGGCGATATAATCTCACGCCATCAAGGTTCGCTTATTGCTCACGAAACAGGCGAGTCCACAGGTTACGGGCTTTTCTATGCTCAGGACAGAGGCAGAATGTTCATCGGCCCCGGTGTTCCCGTATATGAGGGCATGATAGTAGGTTCTTGCCCCAAAGCGGAGGACATAACTGTTAACGTATGCAAAAAGAAACACGTTACAAATACTCGTGCATCGGGAAGTGACGAAGCACTCAAGCTGACTCCTCATACAATTTTAAGCCTTGACCAAAGTCTTGAATTTATCGCAGATGACGAGCTTGTTGAGGTAACTCCTAAAAATATCAGATTAAGAAAGATGATCCTCAGCAAAGAACAGCGTATGAAAAAACAGTTTAAGCATACCGATAATAATTAATATATTTAGTTTACAAAAAAGGAGGACAAGCGAAAATGGATTTCGTAATACTCGACCTTGAATGGAATAGCTCTTATAGTAAAAAATCCAAGGGATTTATGAGCGAGATAATCGAGTTTGGAGCAATAAAGTTTAACGAGAATTTTGAAGAACTCGGTACATTTTCAATGCTTGTTGCTCCTCAAGTATCGAAAAAGCTGACCGGAAAAGTAAAGGAGCTTACAAATATAAGCAACGAGGAACTCGCCAAGGGTGGAGCAACATATACAAGTGTTTTGAGCAAATTCAAAAAATTTCTCGGCAACGATATTCTTATGACGTGGGGAACGTGTGATATTCTTGCCATCATGGAGAACACAAATTATTATGAAAAAAATGACCGCATTGATTTCATAAGCCAATATTGTGATCTTCAGGTATATTGTGCCGAAGTTCTGGGCGTGTATAACGTTGGTCGTCAGTTGGGACTTGCCCCCGCCGCCGAGCTTATCGGCATAAATCCCACCGATTATGTTGCTCACCGTGCTTTGCAGGACAGTATGCTCTCCATGCGAATTTTCAAAACTTTGTATTATCCCGATAAATTGCCGAAATATCTTGAAACTGCCGAACATTTGCATTATCGCCTTACATTTAAGCCTTATTACATAACAGACATCAATAATCCTCGTGTGAATAAAAGCGAATTTAATTTCAATTGCGGTACTTGCGGAACTCCGCTTGTTCCTTTGGAGGAGTGGACAGCCCGAAACCGTGGTTTTACTAATATTTTGATGTGTCCTCAGTGTAATCTAAAAATGACAGGCAAAGTTAAATTCAAAATAAATTATAACGGCATTTCGATAAAGAAAAAATTGATTCCTTTGATTGAAGAAGAAAGCGAGGGCGAAACGTCAAATGAAGTATAATTACATAGTTTGGGATTATAACGGAACTATAATTGACGATGCCCAACTTGCGGTAGATGCCGAAAATGTTGTTCTCAGAGAATGTGGTATTCCCGAAATTACCCTTGATTTTTATCTTCGTGAATGTGAAATGCCAATTATAAATTTTTACAAAAAAATCTATGACCTTACTGTGTACGATTTTGATGAACTCGGCAAGCGGTTTATGGAAAATTACGACAGACTTGCACCTTATGCAAGTGCGTTTCCGGAAGTCTGTACTGCTGTAAAAAAATACAGTAAAATGGGTTTGCGTCAGGGTGTTATCTCGGGATTTGAAACAAACCGTCTTATCAAAAATCTTAATAAATTCGGTCTTTCCGAATATTTTGATTTTATGTCGGGAGCAGACGATCCAAAATGTGGCAGCAAAATAGAACGTGCTGCCGAAGTCTTGAAAGCGTACAGATATGATCCCTCGCAAACTCTGTTTATAGGCGATATGTACCATGATTACGAAACCGCAAAAAATGCCAGTGCCGATTGCGTAATTATCGCAAAAGGTCATCAGGGTGAAGATGTTCTCCGCTCTTACGGAATCCCCGTTATAAAATCCGCCGAAGATTTGGCTGAATATTTATAAAGGCGGTTAAGCAGAATGGCATCGAGTAAAAGCTATTTGGATTTTGTATTGGAACAACTTTCGGAATTGGACGATGTGACATGGCGTGCGATGATGGGAGAATATATCTTATATTATAAAGGAAAAATTTTCGGTGGGATATATGATAACCGTTTTCTTGTTAAGCCTGTAAAATCTGCTATTGAATTAATGCCACAAGCAAGTATGGAAATTCCATACAAGGGCGGTTCCAAAATGATTCTTGTTGATAATATTGACGACAGAGCTTTTTTGAAAAAAATTATAGAGTCAATGTACAATGACCTTCCTGTTCCAAAGAAAAAGAAATAATAAGTAAGAAATGACTGTGAAAAAATGAATCCGAGATTTCGTTTTTTCACAGTCTTTTTGTTTTTTGGAGCAAAAATATATATTACAAACTCGCAAAAAAAATGACAAAACTACTTGAATTTCGTAACTCTTTTTCGTATAATAAATATAACATATTAAAATTCGTTAAAGGAGGTAAAAAGATGTCGGGTGACTTAACATATTTTAAACGTAATGACGTAAATTATTACGGCGTGTTTTATAAAAAATTGGATACCGCTAATCCAACAACAGACAGACTTACAATTATCCGAAAAAATTATTATGAGTCGGGACTCAAGACACAAAAAGGCAGGATTACCGATTCGGGCGATGACGGAAGTATTTTCAAATATAATTATTATCTTAATGAAGATGCATCTTTCAAGTGGAAAGTCATAAACCAAGACAACAAGGTTATCTCTAAAGTTTATTACCACCGTGAAAGTGATGATTACAGAGTTGAATACAGAGATCCTTCGGGAAAAATTTTGAAAGCTATCTATTTTGGCCCGTATCACAATTGGATAAAAACAAAATATTATATTCAAGATCAAGAAGTTCCCGAGGTTGAACTTGTATTTTTGGATAAAAAAAACGCCCCGGCTATATTGAAATTCGTTGCCGGGGGAGATGATGAACACCCGGATGTGTTGTTTCCGTGCGAGGTGGTGAAAGACAAAGAGCTTCTGCAAAAAATTGTCGATAAACTTGGAGAACCCGAAGTTGTTGTGTACTGTACCATTGGTATTGTTTATTTTGCAGACGATAAAACAACTCGTCAGTGGCAAAAATATTGCCGAAATCCTTCTTTGCTTGACGATTCGAGCGTAATAAACAAATCTTCAAATGCAAGCAAAAAAAAGAGGGTTGTTGATCTAACTCAAACAGATTCTATAATAATTCCCGAAAAAGCACTTGCAGATAATGTTGTTTTCAATATTAAAAAAGATGATGACGAAGAACCGCAGTCACTTCCTCCCTCCAGAGAATGGGGCAAAAAACCGGTAATGATTCATAAATCTTCCGAAACTTCAGAAAATAACGACAATCCGTTTAAAGATTTGTTGGATAATGATAGTGAAGATTCAAAAATTTCGTCATCAGAAGAAAGCAATTATGATGACGAAGAAAACGAAAATGATGAAAATAACGAAAATAATGAAAATAGCGAAAACGAAAAACCCGATTTAATAAAAATTTCCGAAAATATCGATGATAGCGATGATGATGACGATGACAGTTTTGCCGATGACATAACCCGTGAATTTGATTTGGGTCAAGGTGATGCTCCCGCAGACCGTCCGTATAATTACTTGAGAGTGCGAAACGATGATTCCCAACTCCCTCCGCAAGAAAAATTGGTTGAGGAGATTATCGAAAAAACAATTGAAAAACCAATTGAAAAACCAATTGAAAAACCAGTCGAAAAAACGGTTGAAAAAGCAGTCGAAAAACCAGCCGAAAAAACATTTGAAAAAATCGACCCGCAAAAAGCGGTTGAGGGGGTTTTGTATCCCGTAAGAAGTATAACTCCGGCTAACGGCGATGTTTATTATTATTATGGAAGCGTCAATCAAAAAGGCGAACGCCACGGAATAGGCAGAACATTAATGCACGATAATCTGACTGCATATTATGGCTCATATAAAAATGATAAGCGTGACGGATTCGGTGCGTACTATTTCAGTGCCGGAAAAATATGTTATGTGGGCGAGTGGACAGAAAACCGCCGTAACGGTGTAGGGATTTCCTTCAGATTGAAAGATCGTTCCATGTATGCAGGCAGATGGGAGAACAATTATCCTGTTGGTATTGGTGCTAAATTTGATGAAAACGGTAATTTTCAGTATGTAGCCAGATACGAGGACGGTACTCTTGACGGTTTTGGAATGGCATACTCTGCCGATGACGAAACAATTTTTGTAGCAAAATGGGAAGAAGATAGACTCTCCGAAAAAGGTACTCAGTTTGATTTTGAGGGTAATCTTCTTTATCACGGCAGTATAAAAAACGGCAAGCGTGACGGTATCGGTACACAATACACTTCCGATGGACAAGTTAGTTATCATGGCGGTTGGAAAGACGGCGTATTTGACGGCGAAGGAGTGCTTGTTCTGCCTAACGGTTGTAGAATTTCGGGATCGTTCATAATGGGTAAAATAGAGGGATATGCCGTATTCACGACAAAACGAGGCAAAAAATTGTACGAAGGCGAGTGGGAGAGAAACCGTTTCAACGGCGAAGGAAAAAAATACGATACAAAAACAGGTTCTTGGTACAAGGGGAAATTCGTTGACGGCAGACCCGTAGGCATACTAACTTGTTACGACCGTGACGGAAATCTTATTTATGAAGGCGAGCTTAAAAATGAACAATATCACGGCAACGGCATAGGCTATTCCGAAGGAATGAAAGTTTATGATGGCGAGTGGAAAAACGGAGTACGCTCCGGAATAGGCAGCGAGTACGTCAACGGCAAACTTGTATACAAAGGAAAATTTAAGGAAAATGTCAGACGTGGTATAGGTATAAGCTATCTCCAAGACGGCACTGTTGAATATAACGGTCACTGGACTGACGGAAGAAAAGACGGAGAAGGTCTTTTGTACAAAGACGGAAAGCCGTATCTTGCAGGCTTTTTTGTCATGGGTACGCTCAGCGGAAGAGTTAACGAGATAAAGAACGAACACGTTATAAAAGAGTGCCTGTACAGTGACGGCGTATGTATTTATATGCGTGAATTTTCAGATGACGGAATGAATGTCAAATATGAGGGGCATGTCAAAAACGGAGTTTATGAGGGCATGGGATGCCAGTTTTCTCAATACGGCGAAAAAATCGCCGAGGGAATTTTTAAAAATGGCAGCTTATTCAAAAGCATGAAAGTACGTTTGCCAAAACTCTCTGAACTACCATTAAAAACTAAGATGATAGGCAGTGAATACAGCCGATTTATCAAAGGCCCGAATTATGTATTTGATAAAGACATCGGAACGGGTTCATATACGGGACTTCTTGTTGCGGGCAGGCCATACGGCAGAGGATCTATTATCTATAATGACCACGGTTACACAGGTTCATTTGAAAGTGGAGTTGCCTGCGGTCAGGGTGTCATATACGAGTGGGACGGTAACGAAATAAAGGGAACTTTTGTCAAAACAGCGAGCGAAAAAACCACCGAAATCACTCTTGCCGGCGGTGTTACATATCACATACTGAAATCTTCGGTTGTGGGAAAATAAAAAAATAATTATTGAGGTGAATTTTATGGACGAAATGGCTCAAACAGTAGATGAAATGAGCGAACGTGCGGAAACTTTTTTTGATATGGCGATAGACTGGCTGAAGGATTTTTTGCCTCACCTTGTCGGAGCAATTGTAATTCTCATTTTGGGAATGGCTATTGCAGGTTGGGTGTCTAATATCATATCAAAAGCCATGAAAAAAGCAAAAATAAGCACTGAAGTAGTAACTTTTGTTCATTCATTCATAAAGATAGCATTAAAATCGGTCGTTGTTGTTGCGGTTATAGGTACACTCGGATTCAACGTAGCATCGCTTGTTACGGCACTTGGTGCAGCAACGGTTGCGGTCGGACTTGCTTTGCAGGATACTCTCAAAAATATTGCAAGCGGTCTTATGGTACTTATAAACAAGCCGTTCAAAGTCGATGATTATGTTTCGATCGGCGGATTTGAGGGTCGTGTTACAAAAATCGATATATCAAATACGCATTTGTTGACTACCGATAACAAAGAAGTTATAATTCCGAATGCAAATCTCACATCAGGAAATATAACAAATTATTCTTCACAAGAAAAAAGAAAAGTTATTCTCAATTATGGCGTTGCATACGGAACAGATATTGAAAAAGTAAAAAAGGTTATTGACGGAGTTATCGCAGACAGCGACAAAATTCTTGGAGAGCCTGAACGATTTTTCGGAGTTGGCAAGCACGGCGACAGCAGTATCGAAATAGTGGTAAAAGTTTGGTGTAAAACTCCTGATTATTGGAACGTATATTATTATATGCAGGAAAATGTATTGAAAGCGTTTGAAAAAAATCATATTCAGATACCGTTTCCGCAAATTGATGTTCACAGCTAATAATAAAAATTTTTTTGGTAATAATACTTGTGATATAGAAATGTATATCACAAGTATTTTATTTTAGGGAGTGTAGAAAATATGAAAAAATTGCTTTTTTTGACGGCTTGTGCAATAGCGATATTCATGTCGGCTTGTGATGCAAAAGACGGAAAAATCGATGACGGCAAAGACCGCAGACTTTTTCCAACAGAAAGCATAGTATCAAACAACACCGGCAGAACAAATTCAAACAATAGTTATAACAGCAACAAAGATGACGGTGTTATTCATCACACAGCGTCAACCATAGGAGAAGTAGGCGAGGACATTGTGGACGGAGCAAAGAATATCGGTTCAGCGGCGGCTTCAAATGTGAGCGATGCTTTCCACAATGACGAAATGTAGCATTTGACATTTTTTCTTCTTCTTTTTTTG
>CACXHC010000124.1 GCA_902767285.1 uncultured Ruminococcus sp. | reverse complement strand
CGCCCCTGAAACCCTGCCTTCTTTTTTTTGAAAAAAAAAGAAGCAAAAAAAACTTTTACTATATAAATTTTATGTTGTTCAACTAAAATTCTATAAAATGAAACAAATCCGACTGCACAAGTACGCAGTCGGATTTGTTTCTATGTTAATGAACATTTTTTGCACAATTAAAGTTTTTTGGAAAGGGTTTGGGAAAACCTTTTTTTCAAAAAAGGTTTTCCCAAGAAAAGCCAATTTTTCACAGCATCTTTTTATTTAAAATTTTTAACAGCTTCTTCGGCTTTGGTTTTTGCATCGTTTTTATCATTGTTTTCGGAATTATCTGTATAAAGCATTAAAAATTTGCTGTCGGGACTAACTGCGGCGAGCGTATATTTTGTTACGTTTTCGGTGCTTTCGAAAAGATGGAACGAGCCATCTTTCTGTGCATTGGCTATTGTTTTTTTAGCCTCGTCTGAAGTAATGTCGGTGTATTCGTATAATTCAACGGTGTGTTTTGACACGGGGGTCGAAATCGTAAATCTCAAGCCTTTTTCTGCACCGATTGCCGCTGCGGTAAGCTCCACGCCATCTCCGCTGACGATTCCGTTATCTTTCATATACTGCACAAAGCCATCGAGATTTTTTGTATATCCTTCCGAAGATTTTGTACCATCGCCGGTAAGCACTTCACCGCTTGAGGATGCTGTATCAGAGGTTGCGGAGGGGGTACTGCTCATATCGGAGTCACAGCCGGCAAGCATAGTCGAGGCAATCAACAGCGTAACTGCAATTGATATAAACTTTGTTATTTTATTTTTCCTATTTTCTTTCATATTTTTCTCCTAAGGAAACATTTTATATATTCCTATTATATTTTTCGAAGTATCTACTATACCAAGTCCGATAAAATTTCCGTTTTTCCCACAAATTCTTAAAATTTGGTTATTTTGGATATTCTGAAAATTTGTTTTATCTATATCGACAGGGCTTCCGTTTGAAAATTTGAACGCCTGTCTTGAATTTAAGATAATTTTTTGATAATCCTCAAAAAGGCTCTCCGTAGAAAAGGTTAAATTTTCGATTTCCTGCGGAGTGAGTTGTTTCAGTTCGTCAAGAGATTTCGACTGCTCCAAAGTAAAACCGCAAGCCTTTGTCCGCACGAGTGATGTCATGACAGCACCGCAGCCGAGTTTTTTTCCAATATCATCAATAAGCGAGCGTATGTAAGTACCTTTGGAGCAAGCGATTTTTATTTTTCCGACTTGACAATTTTCATCAAAATTCAACAACGAAATTTCCGAGACAGTTACTTTTCTGGAGTCTCTTTCGATTTCGATACCTTTTCGGGCAAGCTCGTATAAACGAACGCCATTTTTTTTGACTGCCGAATACATGGGGGGAATTTGTTCAATATCGCCGATAAAATTGGGCAGAACATCGAGTATATCTTGTTTGGAAATACGGCACTCGCACTCGGAAATAATTTCGCCCCAAATATCGAGGGTATTTGACGTTTTGCCGAGTTGAAATTCGGCGATATATTCTTTATGGCTGTCGGGCAAAATATCCTGAGCTTTGGTAGCGTTGCCGAGCAATATCGGCAGAACGCCGGTAGCCATAGGGTCAAGCGTACCCGTATGACCAATTTTTTTCTGTCCACAGCATTTACGCATGACGGCAACTATATCAAAAGATGTAAAATCCTGAGGTTTATTTACAATTATAACGCCGTTCATAAATTTTCAGCTCTTTTGATTTCGGATTCAGCGACCGAAATTATTTGTTTTTTGACATCATCAAAATTACCTTTTACGGAACAGCCCGCCGCCGCATGGTGTCCGCCACCACCGAAAGCAACAGCAATTTTGGAAGCATCGTAATTTCCGAGAGAGCGAATACTCACTTTAAAATCGCAGTCAGCTTTTTCTTTTATGGTTACACCTATAACCACACCTTCGATTTGACGCGGGATAGATGCTATCCCATCCATATCGGTATCACCGACACCGGTTTCGGTTTCCATTTTTAGTGTAGTATTGATTACGGCAATTTTTCCATCTGCATGGAGGGTCAAGGATTCGAGAACAGCTTTTTCGAGTCGGATTCTCGCCATAGATTTGGTATCGAACATAATGCGGTTGATTTCGTAGCTGTCGCAGCCTAAATCGACAAGCTCGGCAGCATATCGAAGGGTCTGCGAAGTTACGTTGGAGAATTTGAAACAGCCGGTATCGGTACAAATGCCCGTGTAGAGTGCATTTGCGATAGGTTTATCAATATCGACATCAAGAATTTTGATAAGCTCAAAAATATTTTCGGCATTTGCCGCCGCAGTCGGATTAACGTAACGAAGTTTTGCGGCTATATCGTTTACAGCGTGATGATCTATACAAATATCTATTTTGTTTACGAACTCGTCTTTCAAATCGCCCAAAAGCTGGGTAGCGGCTATATCAACGCTGATAACTGATCGATATACAAAATCCTGATTTTGATAAGAATCCATCAAGTAAGAAAATTTTTTATCAAGATTTCCGTTAATAATTACGTTAGCGTGCTTGCCGATTTTTCGAAGTGCATAGCACAAAGCGAAAGCCGAACCAACGGTATCACCATCAGGGTATTGATGAGTAAGGATTACGGAATAATCAATTTTTTTCAGTTCACGAGCAACATCATCAAGATTTTTCGTTATCATCTGCATCACTATCCTCATTTTTAATGTTAAGTTGATTTAGTATGTGAGCGATATTGGAGCTGTACTCGATAGAATCGGTAGCCTCAAATTTTATCGAGGGTATATGACGTAAAGTAAGACGAGATGCAGCTTCTTTTCTGACGTAGCCGGCAGCTGCATTTAGAGCTTTCACCGATTCCAACGCAGATTCCATTCCTTCCATAGCACTAACATACACTTTGCAGTAGCTCATATCTCGTGAAACGTCAACTCTGACAACGCTCAACATTTTTCCCGATATGCGAGGGTCTTTCATTTCACGCATTATCGCCATTATTTCTCTCTTTAAATCTTCTGTATTGCGTCCTAATTTGTGGTTTGACATTATTTTATACCGTTCCTTTCTTTCTTCTTTTTTTTGAAAAAAAAAAGAAGCAAAAAAAACTTTTGTTCATGTTCGGTGATTTTTCTCTTTACCGATAAATTATTTCTTCTTTTTTTGAAAAAAAAAGAAGCAAAAAAAACTTTTGTTCATGTGCGGTAATTATTTTCTTTTTGTTTAGTTTTTTGGGTGTTGTTAAGGATTGGCTTTTGTTGTTATCCCAAACTTTCTCAAATCTCCAACAAATCTGACTGCACAAGTACGCAGTCAGATTTGTTGCTCTGATATATAGTAAATATTTAATACGCAGGTGTTCACTTACTTACAGTTTAAGCCATAGTGCGAATTAAAGTTTTTTTGCTTCTTTTTTTTCAAAAAAAGAAGAAGAAAAAACCACTGTTATTCGGTGTATTCTTCGATACCGAAGGACTCCAAAATATCGCCGACCTTAATATCTGCGAATCTTTCAAGACCGATTCCGCACTCATAACCGGCACTTACCTCTTTAACTGCGTCTTTGAAACGCTGGAGCGATGCTATTGTATCTTCAAAAATAACTATGCCGTCACGAACAATTCTAACTTGCGAATTTCTGAGAATTTTTCCGCTGAGTACATACGAACCGGCAATTGAACCAACATTCGGTACTTTGAAAACATTTCGGCACTCGGCTTTTCCATAAACGACTTCTCTCGTTTTGGGGGCGAGCATTCCTTTCATGGCACTTTCGATTTCTTCAATGCACTCGTATATAACACGATAACATCTCAAATCTACGCCGTCACGAGCGGCGTTTTCTTCGGCTACTGAGTCGGGTCTTACGTTAAATCCGACAATTATCGCTCCCGATGCCGATGCGAGCATTACGTCAGATTCGTTTATTCCACCGACTGCTCCATGAATTACGTTAACTCTGACTTCGTCATTCGAAAGTCTGAGAAGTGACTGGGTTACTGCTTCTACCGAACCTTTTACATCTGCTTTTACTATGATTTGAAGTTCCTTTACGTCGCCTTGCTGCATTTGGTCAAACAAATTATCAAGAGTAACGGCTTTCGGACGCATAGCATTGAACATTTCTTCTTTTGCTTTTGTTTTTCTCTGCTCAACAAGCTCTTTTGCAAGACGCTCATCTGTAACGGCGTTGAATGTGTCTCCGCCTGTGGGAACATCGTCAAGACCTGTGATTTCTACCGGATAAGATGGCCCGGCAGATTTTACTCGCTTGCCTTTGTAGTCGGTCATCGCTCTTACTCTGCCCACGCACATTCCGGCAATAACTATATCGCCGACTTTCAATGTTCCGTTCTGAACAAGCATTGTTGCAACAGGGCCTCTGCCTTTGTCGAGTCTTGCCTCTATGACTGTTCCTTTTGCGGCTCTGTCGGGATTTGCTTTGAGTTCTTTCACCTCGGCAACAAGAAGAATCATTTCCAAAAGGTCATCTATGCCGATTTTCTTTTTAGCCGATACAGGTATGCACGGAACATCTCCGCCCCATTCTTCGGGAACAATTCCGTATTCGGTGAGCTGTTGTTTTACACGGTCGATATTTGCACCGTCTTTGTCTATTTTGTTTATGGCAACTATTATTGATACGTTTGCAGCCTTTGCGTGGTTGATTGCTTCAATAGTCTGAGGCATTATGCCATCATCGGCGGCAACTACAAGAACCGCAATATCCGTAACCATAGCTCCTCTTGCTCTCATCGTTGTGAAAGCTTCGTGTCCGGGAGTATCCAAAAATGTGATTTCCTTGCCGTTTATTCTTGCTCTGTAAGCACCTATGTGCTGAGTGATTCCGCCTGCTTCGGTGGCTGTTACGTTTTCTTCTCTGATAGCATCAAGCAAAGATGTTTTACCGTGGTCTACATGACCCATTACAACTACTACGGGGGCCCTTTCAACAAGATTCTCGTCAGCGTCCTCGCTGTCGTCAATGATTCTTTCTTCAATCGTGACAACAACTTCTTTCTCGACTTTTGCGTCAAGCTCCATAGCCGCAAGAGATGCTGTATCAAAATCGATAACGTCATTCATCTGAGCCATATATCCCATACTAAACAGCGTTTTTACTACCTCGGCAGCGTTTACCTTGAGTCTGCTTGCAAGCTCTGATACAACAATTTCATCGGGAATGGTTACAACAAGTTGCTTTTTCTTCTTCTCGGGATTTATTTTGTCCATTCTCTCTTTTTCCATGTTGTCTTTGCGAGAGTTTTTCGGCTTGCCTTTACGCTGTGATTTCTGATTGATTTTTTGCTTGCTTACGGTAGAATCACTTTTACGCATTTTTTGACTTGCGAGATCATCATATTTTTCGTTGTACTTCTCTACGTCAACGATTGCCGCTCTTGTGTTGATTACTCTCGCTGATGCACGTCTTTCAGAGAAAGACTCGTTTTGCTCGGTTTCACCGCTCTTCTCTTCGCTTTGAGGGTGAAGCTCCAAACGCTCCATCTTTTCTCTTTTTTCTTTTCTTTCCTTCTTGTCTTTTTTGTCTTTCTTGTCTTTCTTGTCTTTTTTATCTTTGTTGACAGGTCTTTCGATTTTTTCTGCCTTTGCCTGTTTCTCGACTTTTTCGATTTTCTCAGCCTTTGCTTGTTTCTCGACTTTTTCAACTCTCTCAGGCTTTTCGATTTTTTCGATTTTTTCGGGTTTCTCGATTTTTTCGGGTTTCTCGACTTTTTCGGATTTCTCGGTTTTCTCTACTTTATCGCCCTTGCCCGGTTTGCCTGATTTTGCCGCTTTTTCGAATTTCTCAAACTTGCTCGGCTTTTGAGCCTTTTCTTTTTTAATTTCTTTTGAATCTTTAGAATCTTTTGAATCTTTCGGCTCACTCTCAACGGGTTCGGAAGTAGTTTTTTTAGCCTTTATAGATGCTATATAACTATCAATATTAGGTATATCGGCTTGGGGTAAAAGTGCGTTAAGAATAATATCGAGTTCATTCTCGTTAAGAGAAGAATGTGCATTTTTCTTTTTTGCACCGGAGCCGGATTTTTCAAAAAGAAGATTGGCTATATCTTTTGGAGCCATATTTATATCTTTTGCAAGCTCGGTTATCTTAATTTTTATTTCCATATTAACATTCCTCCTTATCATCGCCCAGCTTTTGTTCAACACTCAAAGCTGCCTTGTCGTCATCTATCGAAATGACAGCCGCCTGCCTGCCCAAGGCAGCACTTAACTCATCTTTAGTAATTTTTATTATATAAGTATGCGGTGAATATGCCTTTGTTGTTTTTAAAACACTTTTTTTAGTGTTTAAAGAAATATCCTCAGCCATAAGTACAAGTGATGTTTTGCCGAGCATTACTTTTTCACATACAGGCTCACAGCCTATGGTGATTTTTCCCGCTTTTCTGAGAAGTCCCAAAAAGCCAAGAAAATTTTTATCCATCAGACAACAACTCCTTTTCCATTTCTTCGTAGATGCTGTCGGGGATACTGCATTCAAATGATTTTTCTATTCTTCTGCTTTTTCTGGCAAGTTTAAGGCAATCTGCACTTCTGCACAGATACGCACCTCTTCCGGCTTTTTTGCCCGTGAGGTCTAACGATATTTCGCTTTTCGAAACTATATCGCCGTTCTCGTTAAAAATAAGGGGCGACTTAACCACTCTAACCAATTCTTTTTTAGGTTTCATAGCACCGCAGCCGCTGCACTTTCTCAAAGGTATTTTTCTTTGTTTTACCAAATTCATACCGCCTTTCGCAATTAAAGCTCGTCGTCAAAAACTTCTTCTGTTTTGGGTTCGTCCTCGTCAATAACAATCATCTCTTCCTGAGACTCGGATTCAGAGGAATCTTCCACCAATTTTTCTTCATCATCTTTATTATTTTTTTTCTTGCCGTTATCATAAATACCGCTTTGGGGACAAATATCGATTTTACATCCTGTGAGCTTTGCGGCAAGTCGGGCATTTTGACCCTTGTTACCGATAGCAAGTGAAAGCTGGTCATCAGGAACAACAACTTTCCAAGCATTGTTTTCGGCATCAATGAGTTCTACGCTGACAACGGGAGCCGGGGAGAGTGCCGCAGCAATAAACTCTGACTTATCTTCTTTATACTCGATTATATCGATTTTCTCTCCGCCGAGTTCCTGAACCACTTCATGTATTCTGGAGCCCTTTACGCCGATACAAGCACCGGCAGAATCAACATTGGGGTCTTTGCTGTAAACAGCCATTTTTGTACGAGAACCGGCTTCTCTTGCCATAGATTTTATTTCAACAGTACCGTCACGGAGTTCGGGAACTTCGATTTCCAAGAGTTTTTTGACAAAATCTTCGCTGCGTCTGCTGATGATAGCTTTTGGCCCTTTGCTTTTTTTCTTTTGATTACCGTTGTTGTTCTCATCGTCCTCTTTTTCTTTAGATATGACAAGATAAACTTTAACGCTGTCGCCCTCTTTTAGATTATTCAAACCCACCTGCTCGGCTTTGGTAAGAGTTGCGGTAGATCTGCCGATTTTAACAGTAGCATTTCCCTTTTCGTGGTCGATACTCTCAACTACAACAGTAACAATGGAGTCGTTTTTCTCTTCGAACTCTTTTAGCGTGATTTCTCTCTCTTTATCTCTGATACCCTGACGAATAACGCTTCCGGCATTTGAAACGGAATTTCTGCCGAGTTTTTTTGTATCAAGAGGAACTCTGATTTTCTCGCCTATTCTTATAAACGGGTCATATTTTTTAGCCGAAAATTCATCTATTTCACGTTTAGGGTCGGTAACATCTTCAACAACGATTTTTTTGATATACGCTTCGAAAACACCTTTTTCTTTATCTACCACAAAATCAACTTCATCACTTTTGCACGCTTTTTCTATGGAACGTTTAATGCTTTCGAGAACCACATCGAAATCAATTCCTTTTTCCTTTTCGATTTCCAAAATAGTTTTGAACATTTCCTCGGCACCATTAACTTGTTCGGGCTGTTTTTTCTTGCTTGCCATTTTTCTAATCAATCCTTTCTAATCAATCAAAATCATCGAGTTTTATGTACACAGCATCTTTTTTATTGAAAGTGACTTCATTTTCACCGCTGTGATCTTCAATAGTCACATTTGGTTTATCGTATGATTTAAGTTTTCCGCAGAACTCACGTCCGATATTCTCTATGGGTCTAATCATTTTAATCATTACGTCAGCACCTATAAATTGTTCGAAATGCTCGTCTTTTATGAGTTCTCGTTCAATGCCCGGAGAACAGACTTCCAAGCAGTATTCGCTGTCGATGGGGTCGAGTTCATCTAAAGGAGCATCAACAGCACGGCTTACTTTTTCGCAATCGTCAATAGACACACCTTCATCTTTATCTATATAGATCCTCAAATAATACGAACCGCCTTCTTTTTCAAGACGAACGTCCCACAGTTTAAGACCGCATTGTTCGACAATCGGTTTTACGAGAGCGGTTACTGCATTTACGGTATTTCCTCCCTTACTTTTTGCCATATCTTACCTCCACTAAATAAACATAAAAGAGTGGGCTTACTGCGACCCACTCCTTTTTAATGATAATCTTACTTTGTACATTCTACCACAATTCAAGTACAAATGCAAGCATTTTTTAATATCGCATTGAAAATTATTTTTTTTGTGATATAATCTATAAGCAGGCAGTGCCATACAGATAGCTTTCTTGGGAAAACCTTTTTTGAAAAAAAGGTTTTCCCAAACCCTTTCAAAAAAACTTTAATTGTGTAAAAAGTTTGTTGAACAGCATAAAATTTATATAGTTAAAGTTTTTTTTGCTTCTTTTTTTTTAAAAAAAAAGAAGGCAGG
>CACXHC010000123.1 GCA_902767285.1 uncultured Ruminococcus sp. | reverse complement strand
GCATTTTTTGTTGAAGTGTCGCCTTCACTTCTTTAAAGAATTACGGGTTCTTATTGTTGTGCTGTTCTGTTTTCAAAGTTCGTTGTCGCCTCAAGCGACTTCTTAATTTTACCATGCTTTCTCAATTTTGTCAAGAGTTTTTTTGAAATTTTTCAAATTTTTTCTTGACCCAATCAATCAGGCACGATATGTCTGCACCTCTCGATTGCCCCAAAATTCGCTCATAATCAGCGTTCCAGCGGTTCTCTTTGAGAATGCTCATATATATTATCACAAATAACCGCTCGTGTCAACAATATTTTTCTGTTTTTCTGCAATTCGGCATAATGCACAATCAATCTTCAAAATCAGAAATAATATAGGAAAATTTGTTAAAATAACTTCTTATTTGCGTGTACAACGTTGAATAAAGTCGAATGTTATGCTATAATAATTTATTATATTATAATGAAAGGGGATTTTTTTATGGGAAATATTTACGATGATGTTGTCGAAGTCGCCCGCCGAACCATGGTTCTGTTTTTTGTGGTTGATACTTCGGGCAGTATGGAAGGCAACAAAATCGGCACGCTCAATCAGGCTATTGAGGACGTTATCCCCGAAATACGAGATATTTCGGAAAGCAACGCCGATGCAGAAATAAAAATTGCCGTGCTGGAGTTTTCGAAAGGTGCGAAATGGATAACCGATGTTCCTGTTCCGTCTGAAAGTTTTGAATGGAGCTATCTTAATGCCATTGGCCCTACGGAGTTGGGTCAGGCGTGTAAATGTCTGAATCAAAAACTATCTCGAAACGCTTTTATGAGCGATATAACCGGCTCTTTTGCTCCTGCTGTTTTTCTGCTTTCGGACGGCTCGCCCACCGATGAATACAAAAAATATCTTGATGAACTTTGGGGCA
Source organism: uncultured Ruminococcus sp. (assembly GCA_902767285.1). Classification (GTDB taxonomy): domain Bacteria; phylum Bacillota; class Clostridia; order Oscillospirales; family Acutalibacteraceae; genus RUG592. The sequence continues at coordinate 2,895 of CACXHC010000123.1, read as the reverse complement.
ACAACTGGTTCAAGAAGGCTATAAAAGTGGCTCTTGCCATAGGAGATGATGCAAACACCGATATTCTTGCCGAATTCACCGGCTGTAAAGAAACAGTTCTTTCGGCTCATAACCCCGAAATGCTGAGAAAAATGATAAAATTCGTTTCGGTGACCACTTCTCAAATCGGCTCTCAAAGTTCGGCTGTGGGGGGCGGTTCGATAGATGAAGTAAAATCCAAACAAGAAAATTTCGCCGAACAAGTCAACGCTGCCTACGGAAGCGGCGATTTTGATGAGAACGATTTCGTTGAAGATGATACAGAGTGGTAAAAAATTATGAAATACAAAGCATATAATTTCACTGTTATGGGAGCAAGTCACAAATTATCACGCAAGCCGTGCCAAGACGCATCTGTAAGCGTGAACAATAACGAATATATTCTAACCGCTGTTTGTGACGGTCACGGCGGAGAAGATTATTTTCGCTCAGACCGTGGAAGCGAATTCGCTGTTAAAGCCGTTAAACAGTGCATGAAAGACCGTGATATTTTGCCTATGCTCTCTTTTTATGCCGATGACGATTTTAAAATTGACGAAATGCTGGTTCAGCTCGAAAAAAGTATAATTTCAACGTGGAACGACCTTGTTGCCGCTGATTATGCCGATGACCCTTTTACACTCGATGAACTTGAAAAAGTTAACCCAAAAATGCGGTTGAGATATGCCACGGGCGAAAAAATCGAATACGCCTATGGCACAACCATGATTGTTAATGTTGTTACAGACGAGTTTTGGTTCGGTATACATATAGGTGATGGAGAATGTGTTACTGTTGACCATCAGGGCAATTTTGACAGACCTATCCCCCGTGATTTGAGATGTCAACTCAACATGACTACATCTATCTGCGACCGCAACGCAATATATAATATGCGTCATCATTTCAGCAAAAAAATTCCGAAAGCTCTTTTTATTTCGAGTGACGGAGTTGACAACTGCTTTGCAAGTGAAGATAAAATCCACGATTTTTACTCTATGATAATTAATTCGTTTGAAATGATGGACGAAAGTTTTGCGATTCTCGAACTTCTTGATTATCTTCCGAAGATGTCGCAAAAAGGCAGCGGAGATGATATTTCGCTCGGCATTATTATTAGGAGATGATTTTTTGATAAAAAGATGCCAAATCGCCGCAATAGCTTTTGCGGTGTGCATAACGATTTTTTCGGGCTGTATAAGGAAAGACGAACCGAAGGTTGATTTCAGCTCAATTCCTTCGATGACAGCCGATACTCCCGTTAAAAAAAATACGCCCGATAAACCTGACAAAAAAAGCACTGACACAAATTCTTCGAAAAATGAAAATGAAAGTACTAAAAATTCGGATACGGATACTGTTTCAAAAACGGTTAGCGAAAGTCCGAAAGCTGAATATATAATTGTATCCGAAAATTCGTTGACTCTCACCGTTGGCGATGAGAAAATAGTTAATGCAAATGTTTTTCCCGAAAACGAAAAAATAATCTGGTCGAGCAACAACGAAAAAATCGCTGTTGCCGATGAAAGCGGACGTATTGTTGCTATCGGTGCCGGACTCTGTACAATAACGGCTTCTGCCGAATCGGACAAGAGCATTTTTGCCGAAATCGGAGTCACCGTAAACTCACGCCCTGCCGAAACGAGTTCCGCATCTTCATCTGAGCCGGCTCCAACCGTAACAACAACATCTGTTGAAGATAATCACGAAAACAATACGGCTTCTGAAAACGAAAATACTCCCGAAAATATAGAGTCAATTTCGATTTCAATGCCATCAACTGTTATTTTTGTAGATCAAACATTAAAACCATCCATAGATATTTATCCCGAAAATGCCAAAAACAAAAATGTCACGCTTACGACTTCAGACAACGGTATTGTTTCCATAAATGATGACGGCTCAATAACAGCAGTTTCCGAAGGTGCCTGCACACTGACCGTTACCGCCGAAAATAATAATTCGGTGGTTGACTCAATAATTCTCACCGTTACACGCCCCATTGAGTCAAATGTCAATGAAAATAACGAAACAGAATACAATGATGACGATTATCCCCGTGAAGAATTTTATATAGATGATATTTTGATAGTAAACAAAACTTATTCTATTCCGCCGAGCTATAACCCGGGCGGTCTTACAGATGAGTGTGCGTCTGCTTTTGAAGAACTGCGTAAAGGTGCTTCTGAGGACGGAATTTACATATATCTTTCATCAGGATTCAGATCTTACGATTATCAATCCATGCTTTATAACGGATATGTTTCGTATTACGGACAAGCCTCTGCCGATACTTTTTCCGCTCGTCCGGGACACTCCGAACATCAAACCGGACTTGCCATCGACTGCAATATAATCAACGACAGTTTTGCCGGAACTCCCGAGGCAATATGGCTCGAAGAGCATTGTCATGAATACGGATTCATTATTCGTTATCCATACGGGAAGCAATCTGTTACGGGATATAAATATGAGCCGTGGCATATAAGATATATCGGTGACAAAGCAACCGAAATATATGAAAGCGGACTCACACTCGAAGAATATTTCGGGTTGTCATCATCATACGAATAAAAAAATAAATGGTGCTGTGCTTTCTTGGGAAAACCTTTTTTGAAAAAAGGTTTTCCCAAACCCTTTCCAAAAAACTTTAATTGTGTAAAAAACATTTATTTGCTAATTATAGAATGTTCGTTGAAACACATAAAATTTATATAGTAAAAGTTTTTTTGCTTCTTTTTTTTCAAAAAAAAGAAGAGAAAATAAGCAACAAATCCGACTGCGTACTTGTGCAGTCGGATTTGTTTCAGTTTAAGGAATGTTCGTTGAAACACATAAAATTTATATAGTAAAAGTTTTTTTTGCTTCTTTTTTTTT
>CACXHC010000122.1 GCA_902767285.1 uncultured Ruminococcus sp. | reverse complement strand
CTCATGTTCTCTGCCCATGCAGCCTCGCCGCCTGTGTAACGGAAACGCTGGCAGTCATCGGGGCTGTAATCGTGAGAATCAACATATACAACGTTCCATGTAGCATCGTTATACATTGAGTCGCCGCCAACAGCTGTGTTGAACGCATCGCTTGCTCTCATGAAGTTCCAGTGCATCGGGAAGTCAATAACGCCTGTGCCGTTGCCCTGACTATAATCGGGAGTATGATAAGCATTACCATTGAGGAACGCATTGTCAGATCTCTGAGTAAAGGAGCCTGCGTCATTCCATACGCCGTACTGCTTAACGGAAATATCATAGTTGGACTTCCAATCGGAATCGCTCCATGCAGGTGAGCTTGACGGCTCTGCCCATGTGTAGAAGAAGCAGGAGTCAGAGGGCCCGCCTTCGTTCATAACTTCACGACGACGTGAGCAAACCTCACCGAAAATGTAGAAATTATCTACTTTCTGGAATGCCGGGAAGTAAGCACTGTTAAGAGTCCAACGGTTGATATGCTTCTCAGTATCGAAACGGAAGCAGTCAACGCCCATATCCACATAATTCATGAATGTATCAACAAGATATTTTGCAACAGTCGGGTTCTCGGTGTTGATGTCAACGCAGTCGCCTGCCATCTGACCTGTCTGCTCTGTGTGAGAACCGTAGCTGAGGTTTTTCTCATGGTGATAATAGTTATTTGTATCGTTTGCATCTTCCTTCATTACTGCAAGACGAGCTTGGAACTGCGGGCCGGGCTGCATCGAATCATAATTCGGATACAGATCAAGGAGTTTCGAACCGCTTATATGCTTAACGCAATCAGCGTCTGCGAGATCCTGAATAGAGTCATACTCTTTCTCAAACATAGGAGCAAGGAAAGCCTCACCAAAGTTTGAAGAGTGGTTCCATACAACGTCCTGAATAATTTTGATGTCCTTAGCGTGTGCAGCGTTGATAAGATCCTGATATGTTGCACCCGAGCTTTCGTAACGGGGATCTACTTTCGAGAAATCGAGAGCATGGTAGCCGTGATAGTCATAACCGGAGCAGTTTTCAACAACAGGAGTAATCCAAATTGCACTGAATCCAAGAGCTTTAATATAATCGAGCTTATCTATAAGTCCCTGAAAATCTCCTCTCCACGCGGGGTCGGAATCGGGGTTATTAGCCTGAGCATCGTCCCAACAGTGAACGTTGTTGCCGGTATCGCCATCGTAGAATCTTGTAGTAATTACAAAGTAAATAGAATCCTTACGCATATCGGTACGCTCGTAATTATCGGGAGTAGGTTTATCATCACGAGGATTTTTAACCCACTTTGAACCGTTGTACCAATATTCGCCGGCAGCACTTCTTGTAAGCTCCGCACTGCGTTTGTCGCCTACTATAAACTGAAGATTAACCTTATCTACTCCGGGAATGGTGTACGAATACCAACCGTCACCTTCTGATGTCATAGCCTCGCCGGGATAATCGACTTCGAGATTTTGGGGCAAAGAGTTCCAATAATATACATAAGGCGTACCGGAATCACTCTTAAAATGAACAGTAATTCCAGATGCGGCAGATTCCTCGACAGATGTTTCTGCGGCAGACGCAGTAACCACCGAACTGAGAGCTGCTGTTCCTCCGGTTGCCACCAATCCGGCAAGCAAAGCACAGCAAATGATTTTAGTGAAAAGCCTTCTCATATTGCTATTTCCTCCTTATCAAGTTATAGTTTTTTTACGTTTGTTGACAAACACAAAAACGAGCATATTTTCCGAATATTACTGTTAATATTATAGAGTAAAGTATTTAATTTTTAATTCCTTAAAAGAAATATCAATGGATTTATTCAGCGTAATACTATCCAAACTTAATTTTTATTTTTTATATATTTCGCTGAAAATCAGCGTTTCAGCGTATGCACATTATTATTTTATTAAGTCATCACATCTATTTCATACAGATTTCACTTTACCAATATATCCTAATTAAAATAGGGTATTTCTGCACTTTTTTTATTGAAGTTTTTTGAAAAGGGGTGTGGGGGAAAACTTTTTTTCAAAAAAGTTTTCCCCCACAGAAAGCCCCATAGAAAGATCATATCCAAATTCCCATTAAATTAACAGGTTTTTTCAAGTCGTAAGTATCGACCGACTTACCTTTAAAAATGCGTTTGGCATTTTCGTTCAATATTTCGTCATAATCTTTGCCAACGAAATCACGCAAAGTCTCGAAACCGCTTTCGAGGTTTGGCGGACGCCAGCTCATGGCATGGCAGTCGCTGCTGATAAAATGGACAAGGCCATGCTTTATAAAATACTTAGCCATCTTATTTTTTTCGATGACCGTTTCGGCGTTGACGTGAGCAAGGCAGCCCATATCAACGAACTCGTAAAGCTCCACGGGATTTTCGATCATATACGAATATCTCTCCACATGAGCAATTATGGGGCAATACCCCTTCGAAATCATACTGCCGAAAGTACGCTTCATACCGTGAGGGCGTACTTGAGTAGGCAACTCGACCAAAATATAGTCTGTACCTTCAAAACAAAGTTTATCCAGATTTTGTGTTGCAATATTCACGGTATAATAAACTTCCGAGCCAAGTTTAAAATTTATATTTACTTCTTGAAACTCGGGAGTATTTTTTAATTTTTCAAGACTTTTGTCACGTCTTTCAACAAATTGTTCGACAGTTATTTTATCAAAATTAAAATGCGGAGTAAAAACGATATTTTCGACACCCTGATTTTTTTCCTCAACCAAGAGTTCGACTGCGTTTTCCAGATGTTTTGCTCCGTCATCTATGCCCGGGAGTATATGGCAATGCAACTCGGTGAGTTTATTCTTCTTCCTTCGATCCATAACCGTAGCCATAACCGTAATATCCTCCGTATTTATAATAACCGTATTTATAACCATATTTATAATAGTACGAATTGGATACATCGGAATCGGCTCTATACTCCATAAGAATCGCACCTAATATTTTAATACCGGCGTTATCTATATTAGCTTTTGCCTTTTCGACTATTCTTTTATCAGTTGCGTCATGTCTGATAGCCATAACAGCTCCGTCCATATATCTTCCAAGAACCGAAACATCGCTTATGCCCAAACACGGCGGGGTATCATATATAACATAGTCAAATTTAGCTTTGAGTCTTTCAATAAGAGTCTGCATTTTGGGACTTGCGAGAAGTTCCGTGGGGTTTGGCGGAATAGTTCCTCCGAGCAGAATATTCATCTCCGAATTATCGTGCTTGAAAATTGCCTCATCAAGAGTAACTTCGCCTTTGAGTACATCGGTCAAGCCGACAGAATGTCTTTGAAGTCGGTAGATACTCGGTTTTCTCAAATCGCAGTCAACAATACAAACTTTCTTGCCGTAACCTGCGAGTGCCATTGCAAGATTTACAGCGAGGTTCGTTTTTCCTTCGTCCTGAACGGTAGAAGTAACAAGAATATTTTTACATTCCTGAGCTACCGAAATAAACTCTATATTTGATGCTACCATTTTGAACGCTTCGACAT
>CACXHC010000121.1 GCA_902767285.1 uncultured Ruminococcus sp. | reverse complement strand
AGCCGATGAATATCGTAAACATCAAAAAAGGCAGCCCCACTTATTCTCGTGAACTTGTAAAAAAGATCGGGTGCGGGTTGGAATTGAGTAATGATGAGATTCGTGGATTTGTGGGCGTCGCAGGGATTTTAAAAGAAAGAACACCTTATAGAGTCATAATGCGCTTGTTTTGAGTATTACGATATACTCATAAATCGTTCAAAAAACGCTTTGAGTTTATCAATTACTCGTTCCTTCTTCGCCTTGCGGTTGCCACCGCCAAATCGCGATACTGGTGGGAGTATTTTGTCAATATCTGTTCCCGTTGTTTTTACTGCACCGTCGCGGAAGGATACATCTATAAAATCTCTCGTCTCTTCCGGCTTGAGTTTTTCTTCGTCGATAAGCGTTTGAAGAGCCTTTTCACGTTGTTCAGCGACAAAGCTTTTCCACTCGGCAACGATATCATCCATGTCGTTAACTCCTGCGATAAAGCTCTCAATCAGATCCTTTTTGCTACGCAGTTCAGGACTTGAATTTACAGCCTTTCGTATTTTAACAAGTATTTCTTTATCTGCGCAGTTTGAATCGTGGTACTGAGCGACAAGCATTAGTATATAGTCGATATTTATTTCGATTTGCTTGATAAGCTCTATTTCGAACACAATATCATCGTCAATATTCTCAAGCTCACCTTTCTTTCGGCGTCGTTTCCATTCATCGCACAGATCTTGATAACGCCCGAGATAATCCTGAAAATCCCGCTCGGAAATGATCTCATTGCCTGCAAATTCATCAAAGCTCGACAGCAGATTACGCATTTTTAAGATAGCACCTATTAAATTGATGAATTCTTTTTGATTTTTTTCTCCAATAATCTGCGGCTCGTCAAGCGGAAATTCAGAAGTAAGGCTGTCTATCATTTCAACATAACCGTCCATGTGCTTCCCATTGTCATCATCATAACCGTGATAATATTCGTCATAACTTCTTAGCATGACTATACCGCCCGATTCTCTGTCTCCAAAAAGCGCAATCGCTTTGTCGGTACGCTTTTTTAGATTTCGGAAGCACACAATATTTCCAAATGTTTTGATAGAATTGAGAATACGGTTCGTTCGAGAGTACGCTTGAATAAGCCCATGCATTTTCAGATTTTTATCAATCCACAGCGTGTTCAAAGTCGTCGCGTCAAAGCCCGTCAGAAACATATTCACAACGATCAGCAGATCAAGCTCCTTGTTTTTCATTCTCAAAGAAACATCTTTGTAGTAGCTCTGAAATTTATCGCTTGACGTGTCATAGCTTGTGCTGAACATGGCGTTATAATCTCTGATCGCTTTTTCGAGAAAATCCCTCGATGGTGTATCAAGCGCAGATGTATCTTCTGGGTTCTCTTCGTCAATAATTCCGTTCGGCTCCTCTTCATTCGCACCGTAGCTGTAGATCACTGCTATTTTAAGCGCTTTTTCCGGATGTTCCGACATCTGGCGCATAAACTCTTCGTAATATAGCTTCGCAGCCTTTACAGACGATACAGCAAAGATCGAGTTAAATCCGCTGACCCTCTGCTTTTTCTTTATCTCCTGTACAAGTTCTCGCTTTCTGGCTTCGGCTACCTCCGACACATTCGTCAGTATACTGTAAGAGTATGTACGGTCATTACGATATGTCTTTTGATTGAAGTGGTCAAGAATATACTTCGTTACAAGAGAGATACGTTTCGGGTTCATATACGCTCTTTCGCGGTCGATATCCCAAACCTCAACGTCCTCGATCTCCTCTTCTTTGTCCATTGTCTTGATATAATCGACACGGAAGGGCAGAACGTTTCTGTCGTTTATAGCATCTACTATCGTATAAGAATGTAGCTGATCTCCGAACGCCTGCGGTGTAGTCATCAGCCTTGCATGCTTGCCGGAACCCGCGTTTTCGGCAAATATCGGAGTACCCGTAAAGCCGAAGAGGTTATATTTCTTGAATTTTTTTATAATTGCCGCGTGCATATCTCCGAATTGGCTGCGGTGACACTCGTCAAAGATTATGACTACGCGCTTCGTATAAACATCGTGGGAAGCGTTCTTTTTTATAAACGTTGCAAGCTTCTGAATAGTAGTGATTATTATCCTGCAATCCGGATCTTCAAGCTGACGTTTCAGAACGGCTGTCGATGTATTGCTGTTCGCTGCACCTTTCTCAAAGCGGTCATATTCCCGCATGGTCTGATAGTCAAGATCCTTTCTATCAACAACAAAAAGTACCTTGTCGATATTATCAAGCCTTGACGCAAGTCGCGCCGACTTGAACGATGTCAGCGTTTTTCCGCTGCCGGTCGTGTGCCAGATATATCCGCCGCCCTGAACCTTTCCGTACAGTTTATAGTTTTCGGAGATCTCGATCCTGTTGATAATCCTTTCGGTCGCAACGATCTGATACGGGCGCATGACAAGCAAAAGCTGTTCTGACGTAAAAATACAATACTTTGTCAGAATATTGAGTATCGTATGCCTTGCGAAAAATGTCTTTGTAAAATCCACAAGGTCGGGAATTATCCTGTTTTGTGCATCAGCCCAAAATGATGTAAACTCAAAAGAGTTGCTTGTTTTCGATTTATTACGACTGTGCCCCGCCTCTTTTACGGCATTGAAACGAGTTGTATTTGAATAATACTTTGTGTTCGTCCCGTTGGAAATGACGAATATCTGAATGTATTCATACAATCCGCTGCCTGCCCAGAAGCTGTCGCGCTGGTATCGCTCGATCTGGTTGAACGCTTCACGGATAGGCACACCACGCCGTTTAAGTTCGATATGCACCATCGGCAGACCGTTTACAAGAACAGTCACGTCGTAGCGGTTTTTGCGCTCGCCGGTATCTACAGAATATTGGTTAATGACCTGCAAAGAATTGTTGTGTATATTCTTCTTATCGATAAGAGAAATATTCTTGCTCGTACCGTCATCACGGATAAGCGTTTTAACATGATCTTCTTGTATAGTGCGTGTTTTTTCTGCTATACCCTCATTGGCATTTGCAAGATAACCCACGAAAAAGCGTTTCCATTCGCTGTCGGTAAACGTATAATCGTTGAGCCTCTCTATCTGCACACGGAGATTGGCGATCAGGTCATTTTCCTTGTGTATCGTCAGATATTCATACCCAAGCTCTACGAGCCTGCGGATAAATTCCTTTTCAAGCTCCGCTTCACTCTGATAGGCTTCGGCGGTGCGTGGTTCGGGGGTGTACTCGGTGACTACGGTATTTTCGGTTGTAGCGGCTACGATGTTAAAATAACTCATACTCTCAACTCCTTTATTTTGAAAGTATCTTTACACAGATATGGTATAGCCTTGTTAGCTTGCCTGATCT
>CACXHC010000120.1 GCA_902767285.1 uncultured Ruminococcus sp. | reverse complement strand
AACTTTTCTATAAACTAAAACAAAAACGACTGCAAAAGTACGCAGTCGTTTTTGTTGCTATGATTTGTAGTAAATATTATTCCGTAAAATTACTGTGACAACCCTCCGTCACGCTCTCGCTGTGACGGATAGCATACTAAACCTACTCTACCATAAAAAAGTTTTTTGAATCTTGGCTGTAACATTCGGTTTCTTTGATGTATGCTATGTATACTTATATTTAAGCCTCATTATCTTTTAGTAAGTCTTGGGTCAGTGATAAGAAATTTCTTTGTGCCAACCGATTCAAAAGCAACATCAACAAACAAATTTTTATCGTCAACAGCGGTTACGATACCATCACCGAATTTTGCATGACTAACAGAATCCCCCACTCTGTAACTCGATTTCGATACCGATGACGATATCACCGGTTTAGCCACCGGCTGCGAAATTCGCGAAACCTGCTTTGCACTGTAATTTATTCCTTTTTTGGGTTTCGGCATAACGGGATTCTGATTTTTAACAAATGACTTTGCCTCTATCATTTCAAGATACAAAAGCGGTATTTCGTTAAGGAATGTCGAAGGAGCATTATATTTTGTTGCACCGTAAAGTATTCGTTGAGTTGCTTTTATCAAATAAAGTTTCTGTTTTGCTCTTGTTATGGCAACATACGCAAGACGGCGTTCTTCCTCAAGCTGTTCTTGACCATTGAAAAGAGCCTGCCCGCCCGGGAAAATTCCGTCCTCCATGCCGGGAATAAACACTATCGGAAATTCAAGCCCCTTGGCACTGTGAATCGTCATAAGCACAACGGAATCCGCTTCTTGATCGTAGTTATCAATATCTGTAATAAGCGATATTTCCTCTAAAAATCCGTAAAGACTCGGGTCATCGCTTTCCTGCTCATATTTGATTATATTGGATTTAAGCTCTTCAACATCAAGAATACGCTGGTCGTAATCGTCTTTTTCTCTTTTGAGATAAGTTCTGTACTCTATCTCGTCAAGCAACTGAGAATACATATCAGACAATTTGACGTTTTTATCTTCGGATACAGCACGGTATTTTTCAATCAGCGAAACAAAATTATTGAGTTTGCCGACTGCCTTTAGCAAAGAGTCATACTTTTCAGCCGTAGAAATAACTTCATATATGCTAACACCGAGCGAATCGGCTATCTCCGACGCTCTTGTTAAAGTAGAATCGCCGATACAGCGTTTAGGCTTGTTTACAATACGTCTGAGTCTTATGTTGTCGTTTGGATTGCTGATAACATGGAGATAAGCGAGCATATCTCTTATATGTTCTCTGTCGTAAAAGCGGTGACCGCCGATAACTCTGTGCGGAATATTTGCTCTTACAAAAGCCTGCTCCAAAATATTACTCTGAGCATTCACACGATACAAAACCGCATTATCGCTGTACTTTTTGCCGTTAGCGACATTCTTTTTTACAGTATCTACAATAAACTGAGCCTCTTCACGTTCGCTTCGAGCGGTGTAGATAGTTATTTTATCGCCTGTGGCATTTTCAGTCCAGAGGGTTTTTCCTTTTCTCTCGACATTGTGAGCGATGACTTCGTTAGCGGCATTAAGAATATTTTTGGTACTTCTGTAATTCTGCTCCAGTCTGATAACACGGGCATTTTTGAACATTTGCTCAAAAGTGAGAATATTTTCGATAGTAGCACCTCTAAATTTGTAGATACTCTGGTCATCATCACCGACAACACAAATATTGTTGTTTTTCTCGGCGAGCATACTCACAAATTTGTACTGCACACGGTTTGTATCCTGATATTCGTCAACCATTATATATTTAAACTTGTCTTGATAATATTCAAGAACATCGGGATTTTCTTCCAACAATTTAACGGTATTGCTGAGAAGGTCGTCAAAATCCATAGCATCGGCTTCCATCAATTTTTTCTGATAGAGAGCATATACTTTTCCAATCGAAATAAGGCGGCTGTTACTTCCGGCAGATTTTAAAAATTCTTCGGGAGTAATCATAGCATCTTTTTGAGAAGATATAGAAGCAAGAATATCCTTACACGAAAGAATTTTTTCGTCTATATTCAAAATTTTCTGACAATCTTTGATAATACGTTTTTGGTCGTCCGTGTCGTAGATTGCGAAACGGCTTGTATAACCGATTCTGTCACCGTAACGGCGTAGAATTCTCGCACAGGTTGAATGGAACGTTGCCGCCCAAATATCGGAAGATTTTTCACCGATTCTTTTAGCAATTCTTTCTTTTAGTTCGCCTGCCGCCTTGTTTGTAAATGTGATTGCAAGAATATTCCACGGCTTAACGGCTTTTACAGACAAATGATATTTTATTTTATCATCGAGTTCGCCATTTCCGGCAAGATAATTTTCGATTGCGGATATTTCGTCATCTGAAAGCGTGCCGAAAAACTCATCGGAGTTGTACGCACAGCCATATTCTATCATATTGGCGATTCGATTAACAAGCACGGTAGTTTTTCCCGAACCTGCTCCGGCAAGAATCAGCAACGGGCCATCAACATGAAACACGGCTTTTTTTTGCATATCGTTCATTCGTGAAAATTCCTTGTCAAGAACCTTTTTTCTAAGACTTATCATTTGTGAAATATCTGTCATTTATGTTTTCTTCCTTTCTAAAAAACAAAAACACCGCACTGTCGAGCGGCAATACAATTCCCTTTTTTACTCTTTCTATTCTACCAAATTTTACACCATAAGTCAAGTCTTTCATCTGCTCGTCAATTTCTTT
>CACXHC010000119.1 GCA_902767285.1 uncultured Ruminococcus sp. | reverse complement strand
AAAAGTTTTTTTTGCTTCTTTTTTTTTCAAAAAAAAGAAGAAGAAAAAAAGAAACAAATCCGACTGCGTACTTGTGCAGTCGGATTTGTTTCAGTTTATAGAATGTTCGTTGAACCACATAAGATTTATATAGTAAAAGTTTTTTTGCTTCTTTTTTTTCAAAAAAAGAAGAATAACAAAACTATTTATCAGAAGTATTCTCATCTAACAATCGAATCACTATACACGTTACGTTGTCCACGCCTCCGTTTATCAATGCCCTATCAACAAGGACATCAGCGTGATTTTCGGCTTTCTCTGAAAGTACTTCTTCGATTTCCTCATCACAGCACATATCGGTAAGACCGTCACTGCAAATAAGGATTATCTGGTCTTCTGTCGGGAATGTACCCGAATGAATCACCTCGGGGCCATAGCCGTCCTCATCTATTCCAAGAAAATTCGTGATTCTGTGTGCGTCTAAACTGTTTTTCGCTTCTTCTTCGGTATAAATCTTCTCTTTGAGCTTTTTCATAGCAAGAGTTTGATCTTCCGTTATCTGCTTAAGTTTCTTATCTTTATATATATAAACTCGACTATCGCCCACATTAAAAATATTTATTTTATCGGCATCAACAATTGCCATAGCAAGCGTACTTCCGCTTTGATAACCGCCTTGACGATATACCATGTTCCAGATCTCGCTGTTGGCTTTCAGTGCGTATTCGGTTAAAACTTCGAGCAAACACTCTTCGGGAACACTTCTAAGCTGAGATTTATACAATCCTATAACTCCCACGCTGATTTCAGATGCATCATCGCCGAAATCTTCCCCGCCCATGCCATCACATACGGCAAAAACTCGGCGACAGCTTAAATCAAGTTCTCCAGTAAAAGCTTCGTCTTCCTCTAATCGTATCTCGAAATCATCAGCAAAATAATTATCCTCGTTACGCTCTCTGACACAGCCTACGCTCGTTGAAACAGCTACCTTGACTCTTTTTCCGTTCCACTCCACTTGATGAAATATTTCCGTGGAAGGTTCGGTTTTTTCAGATTCTTTATTCTCGGATTCTTCGACAGACGGCTTTTCCTCATTAACATCATGAACTGAGTTTACAGATGGATTTTCGTTCAAATAATCAGGTAACGAATGTTCAGCCGAATTATCCGTATGTTCATTTAAATAGCCGTGGAGGTCAACATCATCTATCAAATGTTCAACCGGAATACCGTTTACATACTCTTGATGTTCGCCATCATCTACCAAATGGTCAACAGGAATACCGTTTACATAATCGTGGTGTTCTACGTCATCTACTGAATCTTCCATTAAATCACCACCAAGCAGAGTTTCGATATACTCATCGTCATCATCTGTCAAAATACCTGTAAATACCTCAGTTTGGTCTATCTCTTCGTAAATCAACTGATCTGTATAGGCAACTTCGGTATCTTGCTTTTTCTGGCGTTTTTTATTTTTCATAACGAATACGAACCTCCTCTCATGAATTTAATTTTAAAGTGAAAGTTCCCTTTTACATAATCGTTATATTGTGGCACTTTACGCAAAAACGAATCTTCCCCTTTAACGCTGCAACGACACATTACATAATCACTCATGAGAAAGGTCTGATTGTATAAAACACCTAAAAAAAATCAATACTACAACACAAAATATACTAATACAATTATAAAACAATTATCAAATTATGTCAATAGACTTAAATTTATTTCCGAGAATATAAACAATACCGTAACTTTTTTATTAAAAATAGTATAAAAAAGAAAACAAGTCTGCACCACACAGTACAGACTTTGACCAATTAATATTTAGCATGAACTATTATTAATAACGCTCTTCCACTGTGAAGCGTTATACAAGCATTATTAGTTACAGTTTTGTTGCTTATCGTATATGGATATTCAACCTTAACAATTCCTTTTTGGAGCGGATATGACATTCCTTTGTACGAAACTTCGGCAAATGTATCTCCGAACGGAATAATCGAAACTGTTGTGCCAACCGGAGTTTCGACTATATTTTCGCCCAAACGCAAAATTGTAACATCATTATATCTATCGAATATTTTTCCGTATGCTTTTTTATTCGACAAATATATAAGTATCGACAAATTTGCCAATAGATGATCCGTTCTGCCACCCGTTGCTCCCAAAAGCAGAAAATTTGAGAACCCCCTTTCGAGAGCTACATCTACACAGTGCATAGTATCCGTATCCATTTTTCTCACTTCGAGAGATATAGTTTCAACCTGCGGAAATTTTTCTGTATTCTGTACGGAGTCGAAATCACCAACAATCAGATTCGGTGTTATACTGGCTTTTAATGCGGTATCCAATCCGCCATCGGCACATATTATGTAATCATCTTTTTGAATATTTTGGCGGATAAAGTCAATATCAGCTTCGGGAGATGCCGATATTATGACACAGCGTTTTTCTGCTGCCATTTTTTCAGATCCTTTACTTCGTCATACATCATTTTATAGCTTTCAAAGCGTGATACGCTTATTTTGCCTTGCTCCACCGCTTCTATCACGGCACAGCCTTTCTCACAAGTATGACTGCATGAGTTGAAACGGCACAAGCCTATATATTCCTCAAACTCAGGAAATGCGTTCGGAAGTTTTTCTTTTTCGATTATCTCATATCTTTCAATATCAACGGTCGAAAAACCGGGAGTGTCGGCTATATATCCGCTGTCGAGCTTGTATAAATCGACCGTTCTTGTAGTATGTCTGCCTCTGCCGAGCTTTTTGCTGATGTCGCCCGTATCTATTTGCATTTGAGGAAACAGCGTGTTTATGAGAGTGGATTTTCCCACACCTGAATTACCCGTTAATGCCGTTACTTTATTTGGCAATAATTCAAGTATATCATCACTGCCACGACCGTCCACAGACGAAAACTCGATTGCTCGTATTCCCGCTTTTTCATATATATTTATTAAATCTTTGGGCGAACTCAAATCCGATTTTGAAAAAACAATAACCGGCTCTATACCTTTTACGACAGCGGCGGCGGTCATTTTATCTATAATAAACGTATTCGGCTTGGGGTCGCACGTTGACGCAACTATTATAAGTGTATCGATATTAGCAAGAGGCGGTCTTATTAAGCTGTTTTTCCGCTCGCAGACTTCATCTATCGAGCAATATCCGCTTTTGTTTACCGAAATTTCCACCTTATCGCCAACAAGCGGTTTTATGCCTTTTTTTCTGAAATTTCCTCGAGCTTTACATTCGTATACTGCATCGGCAGTTTCTACATAGTAGAAACCGCCGATTAAACCGATAATTATTCCCTTTGTCATAGCATTATTCCCAGTCCTCATTTTCGAGAGAAGAAGGCTGTTCGTCCTCGGAAGGCTGAGATTCGGTATATTCTTCAACCGATGACGAAACATCAGAGTCATAGTCCTCGGAATCTTCGTCATAACTGTTGACGTATGAATAATCGGAGTCGGATTCGTAATCGTAATTTTCATCAGATTCCGTATCAACTTCGGTGTCAACGTCCTCTGTATCTGTTTCTTCGGAATCAGAATCTGTTTCGGACTCGGTATCGGAATCTGTTTCGAGAATGAAATTATACGATTCCTCGGGAATTACCGTGTTGTTCTTAAAATCAAATTTATAAACTCTGTAAGTCTGGTCATTCAAAGCAATAACAACAGGCAGAGTTCCGACTGTACTCATTCTGGATATTGAAACAGTGTGCTGTCTTGCATATTTGGGAACGATAGATTTCGTAAATGACTTATCAACTTCACCATTAATAATAACTTCAAATTTTACAGATGAAGCTATTTCGGCAGGCATATCAACATTTACCGAAAGCGAAACATTTCTCGGCGGGCCTTCGGAAAGAATTACTGCAACATTCGAGCCGGGGTCTACCTTTGCTCCACGCAGAGGATTCTGTGCAACTATCTTATCCTTTGCAACGGTGCTTTCCATATAAGTGTAGCCGTTGTAGTTAAGTCCTACATCTGACAATTTGCTTTGTGCCTCGGTGAGAGTAAGTCCTACAAGATTCGGAACTTCAACTTTGGATTTTCCGGCTTTTTTGCTGACGTATATCTTTACATTCGAGCCGATAGTTATTTTACTGCCCGAAACAGGATACGTTTGTTTTACATATCCTTCGGCTGTTTCGTTATCAAGAACCATAAGAACTTCAGGAACGAGATTTGCGGATTTCATTCTCTGAACAGCGTCATCTTTTGTTCTGCCGTCAACGTTCGGAAGATTTATTGTTGTTTCTTCGCTGTTAACGACAATCTGTATTGTAGAACCTTCCTTGATTTTCTTTTCGCTCGGTTCGGGGTCTTGGCTTATAATAACATCGAGAGGCTTATCCGCATCATATATGTTAGTAACGTCCCAGCGGAAATTATAAGTTACCTTATCTTTATTTACATCTGTGAAATTAAGTCCGATAAGATTCGGAACAAGAACGTCTGTTGTGGAGTTACTGCTCAAACCCTTGAATACGGCGAGAACCAAAAATACAAGACACACCGCCATAAATGCCGAAACTGCTCCGATAACTACTTGAACTGCACTGTTTGTTGTCGGTTCGTCGTCATCGTCATCATCGTCATCTATATCATTAGAATTTTTGTTTGAGGACTCGGCACCAATTTTGCGGACATTCGTTATGCCCACTTTTGAAACTTGGTTATCCTCGGGAACATCATCATAACTGTAATTAAAGCGAATATTCGGATTTTTTCTGACTTTCAGTATATCGCTGTACATCTCGGCGGCAGAATTAAAACGCTTGCTTGGCTGTTTCTGCATAGCTTTGATTATGATTTCTTCGAGTCCGGCGGGGATTTCGGGATTAATATCACGGGGCGGAGTCGGGTCTGCTCGGAGCTGCATAATCGCAATTGTAACAAAATCTTTATCGTCAAACGGGACTTTGCCTGTGAACATCTCGTACATCATAACACCCAAAGAATACAAATCGCTTCGGGCATCTGTTATATCGCCCTTAGCCTGTTCGGGTGCTATATAGTGAACAGAACCTATCGCTTTGTTTGACGAAACAGGTTCTTCGGTATTGTTTGAAAAACGAGCTATACCAAAATCGGTAACTTTTATTGTTCCGTCCTCAAGAAGCATTATATTTTGAGGTTTTACATCACGATGTATAATACCTTTTTCGTGAGCGTGCTGGAGTGCTTTTAGAGTTTGAAGTATAAAATGGTATCCTTCGTTAAAATCTATAATTCCATTTTTCTCTATATAATCTTTTAGAGTTATGCCATCGATATACTCCATTACGATATACTGCATTCTGTCGCCGAAACTGACATCATAAACTTTCACGATATTTTCATGAGAAAGAACGGCAATCGCCTTGGATTCATCTTTAAAGCGTCTTACAAACTCGTTATTTCCGATATACTCATCTCGAAGAATTTTTATTGCAACAGGAATATCGTCTTGTATATCTCTTGCACTATATACAACGGCCATACCGCCCTCGCCTATCATTTCTCCGATTTCATAGCGGCCGTCAAGCACTGAGCCAACATACGTTTCTTCCGCCATCGTTTTCTCTCCTTTTTCTTCAAATCTTTTTCCTGTAAAAATTTGTGATTGCTACTTGTTTATCAAGACAGCAACAGTTATGTTATCACTTCCGCCGCATTCTTTAGCTATATTTACAAGACCTTCGGCGATTTTTTTATCATCATCGAAAGACCTCACAGCCGCAAGAAGTTCCTCAGAACCGAAATAATTACTCAGTCCATCGGTACACATAAGTAAAATATCGTTCTTTCTGAATGGAGCTGTAATATAATCTGTTTCGAGATACGGCTCTACACCCAAAGCACGAGTAATATAATTTTTGCTCGGATGAACCCTTGCTTCTTCAGGCGTTATTTGACCGAGATCAACAAGCTGCTGAACGAGAGAATGGTCTTTTGTTTCCTGAAAAATATCTGTACCCGAAATTTTGTAAACTCTGCTGTCGCCGGCATGAACGATATGTGCGGTTTCATCTTTTATAACGGTCAGTTCGACCGTGGTTCCCATACCATCGAGATTATCGTCCTCGCAAGACATTTTGAAAACTTTTTCATTAGCTGATGCAACGGCTTTTTTCATAAGTTTTTTCAAATCTTCATTGGACATATCTTTTTTAAGATCTTTTTCCAGAACTTTTTCGATTTCCTTACAAGCCTCACTGCTTGCGATATTACCGCCTTTAGCTCCGCCCATGCCGTCACAAACTACTGCCCACGCAAAATCGTCCGAAATTTTTTTGCACAAACAATAGTCCTGATTATTTTTTCGAACCAATCCGACATCACTTTTATAATATATCTGCAAAATTACTCCTCCCTTGCTATGATATTATGCGTTTATATCAAATATATTATTTTTTATGATATATAAGCGTAGCAATATCTCTACGCAAAGAAATCACAGACAAAAAATTCCCCAACTTTATTATTTATCAACACTATATAATAATACTTCATTTTTTTAATAATTGCAATAGTTTAATGAATGTCTTTAGATTTTTTAAGAGAAATTTCTTCTTCAACACGGGCCTTCAGCTGACCGCACGAAGCATTTATATCGGAACCCAACGTTCTTCTGACAGTTGCTGTAATACCGTATCTTCCCAAAATTTTTATAAAAGCCTGCTGTCTTTCAACAGAACTTTTTTTATATCCCGTTCCCTTAACGGAATTTACGGGTATGAGATTAACGTGACACAACATTCCTTTTAGTTTTTTGGCAAGTTCTTTGGCACATTCGTCCGAATCATTTACGCCTTCTATCATGGCATATTCAAACGATATGCGTCTGCCGGTCGTTTTGGCATAGTGACGGCAAGCCGTAAGCAGTTCCGATATATTATAACGCTTGTTTACGGGCATTGTACGACTGCGTATCTCGTCATTCGGAGCATGAAGAGATATTGACAAAGTGAGCTGAAAATTTTCTTCTTCCAATTTGTAAATTTTATCAACAAGACCGCAAGTAGAAAGCGATATATGCCTCATACCTATGTTAATATTATCTTCGCTTGAAACAAGTTTCAAAAATTTAATGACATTATCGTAATTATCGAGTGGTTCGCCCATACCCATGAGTACGATATTTGAAATACGGATTCCAAGATCTTTTTGTGCGGAGTGGATTTGTGCAAGCATTTCGGAGGGTTTCAGATCTCGTAAAAACCCGCTTTGACCCGTAGCACAGAACGAACATCCCATTTTACAGCCAACTTGCGTTGATATACATATAGTATAACCATGATGATAATTCATTACTACACTTTCAATCATATCGCCATCATTGAAAGAAAACAAATACTTAACTGTTTTATCATAAACCGAAACAAGCTTTTTTTCAATGTTTGCAACAGAGATGTAATAAATATTACTGAGATTGTTACGCAAATCTTTCGAAATGTTTGTCATTTCATCAAACGAATCTACCCCCGCCGAAAGCCATTTATAAACTTGTTTGGCCCTGAATGCCGGCAAACCGAGTTCGTTTTTAAATTCTTCGATAAGTTCGTTTATGTCATACGAGCGAATATCTTTCATTATATATGCTTTCACCTTTTACCATTACTATTATTATTGCCGTATCTCTTTTTTATGTATTGCTTATGTTTCCATTTGGTATACCATGACGCATGAGCTTTTGGGAAAATCTCAAATGCCATTTTGTCTACTTCAAATCTCGAAAAAACTTTTTTGCGTTTGCTGAGATCTTTTTTCAAAGTTTTCACAAGTTTTTCTCTTTTAAGCACTTTATATGATGAAGTGTTTTTGGGAACATCTTTTAATTCGCATTTGTCTGAAAAGACAATATACGACCTCGCCATTTTTTTATCTATATTAAGAAATTTTGTAACGGCGTTTATATGCGAATTATTTTGAAGTATCGGATTATAAAATAAATTTTTTGTTCCTTTGTTAATAAACTGACTCCAGTATCTTTCTTCGGCATCGCCGAAAATCCAGCCTTTATAATTTTTGCTTTCAAAAACAAAAATTCCTTTTTCGTGAATAAGAAGAATATCCACCTCTGAGGTAGTGTTTCTGTATGGAATATAAACGTTGCGGAAAATTCTGTAATGTCCTCTGATATGCCTTCTTATAAGATATGTGATAAGATACTCACCGTAAGCACCTTTATTTTTGCCATATCTTAGCAAAAACAACAATTTTCCGATACTGCTCGGTTCTTCTCCTAACAGCCATTTTATTTTAGACATACCTTTTATACCTCCCGTTTACACCGAAATACGCTGAAACAACGCTACAAAAAATCCGTCAGAACCGTTCGTTTGCGGAAACAACGTCAAACAATTCGGCTTTTCATTGATAGTTCTTGAACAAAATTTTATTTCAACAGGCTCGAAATCTTTATTATTAATCAGAAATTTTTCTGCATTGTCGTTATTTTCTTTTTTGTTGAGAGTGCAGGTGGAGTAAACAAGAAAACCTCCCAATTTTACATACTTTGCGGACTGTTCGAGTATTTTTAACTGAATTTCCGGCAGACCGCTTATGTCATCGGATTTATAACGAATTTCGGGCTTTCGGCGTATTACACCGAGTCCCGAACACGGCACGTCACACAATACGACATCTGACATTTCGAGTGGACTTTCGGAGGATCCGGCATTTCTCACACTCGCATATATATTATTTATTCCCATTCGGCTCGCTGATGATTTTATCAAATTTATCTTATGTTCGTAAATATCATAAGCAAAAATTTTTCCATTTGGAGTATTTTGTGCCAAAGTGAGAGTTTTTCCACCGGGAGCAGAACAAACATCACTGACTATAAAACCGTCCTTCACATTTGCAATACTGCAACAGATTTGAGAAGAAATATCCTGAACATGAAACAAGCCTTTTTTGTATGAATCTATATCGGCAACCGAACCCGAAAATTTTATTTCAAGTGCGTTTTCGACATAAGTTTTTGATGCGGATATATTATCATCGGCAAGAATTTTTATAAGTTCATCCGAATTTGTTTTGAGAGTGTTGACACGAATATAAATGGGCGGTCTGCCTGTTGCCGATTTCAAAATATCTTCGGCGATTTCGTAAGAGTAATCATTCACCCAAAGCGATATTATATTTTCGGGACACGAATATTTTATGGACAAGTATTTTGTTTTGTCTTTGGGATCCGGAAGCGGAAAACGATTCTCAGCACGAGTAATACTTCTCAAAACACCGTTTACAAATCCCGAAGATTTATATAACTTCTCTTTTTTACACAAAGATACCGCTTCATTAACGGCAGCATTATCGGGTACTTTGTCCATAAAAACAAGCTGATACACCGCCATACGAAGTATTACCAAAACCGGAATATCTATCTTTTTTAAGCGAATAGACGAAAATTTGCTAATTATATAATCAAGCGATATTTTTCGTTCAAGAACTCCGTAAAAAATGGTTGAAATGAATGCTCGGTCACGGGAGTCAACATTATTTTCAGACAAAAATTCATCAAGGGTAATATTTGAGTATGCTTTGTCTTTTTCTATTCGCATAAGTGCTTTGTAAGCAATATATCTTGAATTTGCCATTATCCGATTATCTCTCCGATATTAATTCTTTGTCCCCTGAAAAAATCCTCGGCGGACATTTGTTTTTTGCCCTCTTGCTGTACAGATATTAGCTTAATCGACTTTTCTCCGCAAGCAACTATTGCCGGAGTTTTAGATATTAATTTTCCGGCTGTACCTGATTTTTCACAAATTTCGGCAGAAAATATTTTCAGCTTTTTTCCGTTTATATATGTGAACGATACAGGCCACGGATTCATTCCACGAATTTTATTATATATGGTATCTGCGGATTCATTCCAATTTATCACGGCTTCATCTTTCGAAAGCGGTTTTGCATAAGTCGAATTTTCGTCTGACTGTTTTGTAAAAACTGCCGTTCCGTTTTCGAGAGAAATGAGCGTTTCTTTGAGAACATCGGGGGCAGACTCGGCGAGTCTGTCAAAAAGCTCGCCTGATGTTTCTTCGGGTTTAATTTCAGTTTTATAAATTTTTATTATATCGCCGGTATCGAGTCCGGCGTTCATTCGCATTGACGTTATACCCGTAACTTTTTCTCCGTTAATAACTGCTCTTTGAATCGGTGCTGCTCCACGATATTTCGGAAGTATTGAACCATGGATATTAACACAGCAATATTTGGGAATATCGAGAACACTCTGAGGAAGAATTTTTCCGTATGCTATTACGACAATAACATCAGGCTCAAAAGAGCGTATTTCGGAAATAACACTCTCATCTTTTAGAGTTTCGGGCTGATAAACAGGTATATTTAAATCGTTTGCGGCGATTTTCACATCGGGCGGAGTTAGAATTTTTTTGCGTCCGACAGGTTTATCGGGCTGAGTGTACACCGCTTTTACCGAAAATCGGTCATCTGATGCAAGTGCTTTCAGTGACGGAACGGCAAAATCAGGTGTTCCCATAAAAACTATATTCATAGTTCCTCTACCTCATCGGGACTAAGCATTCTTTCGGCACGTTCTTTAAAAACGACTCCGTTAAGATGGTCTATTTCATGACAGAATGCTCTCGCCTTCAATCCTTCGCCTTTTTTTGTAAATTCGTTGCCGTTTCGGTCTTGTGCCTTAACGGTGACGTACATCGGACGAGAAACAATTCCGTATTGGTCGGGAAAAGACAAACAGCCTTCAGCACCTGTTTGATTTCCGCTTTGTTCAATTATTTCGGGATTGATGAGTTCGATAACACCGTCATCATCTCCGACATTAACTATGCAAATTCGTCTAAGCAATCCAATTTGCGGAGCGGCAAGACCTACTCCGTTAGCTTTTTTCAATGTATCAGCCATATCGTCAAGAATGGAAGCAAGTTTTGCATCAAATTTTTCTACCGGGCGACAAATTTTCGTTAAAGCCTTATCGCCGTCTTTTACTATTTCTCTCAAAGCCATTTTTTTCACCTTTTATTTATATAATAAGAAAATATTTCCCCGAAATTATATAATGCTGTCGGGATCTATATCTGCATAAACTGAAGTATCTTGGAAATTTCGGTCTTTTGCAAAATTTATAAGAACGTTGGAAAGCATTTCTCTAAATTTTGGGGAATTTTTGAATTTTATAACCATTTTGTATCTGTATCGATTGTTCATTCTATGTATGGTTGCTGCCGCCGGCCCGAGTATCCTTATAGGGAGTTCGGGATAATCATTTTTGAGCGATGAACAAAGTCTGTTTGAAAATTCGAAAGCGGCTTGTTGGCATCTTGTTTCACGCTCGCTCGATATTACTATCATGCAAATATCGGAAAAAGGCGGATACAACATCGTTCGGCGGAGTTTTATTTCGGAATCATAGAAACTGTCGTAATCCTGTGCGGCGGCTTGTGCTATGAGTGAGTTTTCGGGAGTATATGTTTGAATAATGGCAGTCCCCGGAATTTTACTTCTGCCCGACCTTCCCACAACTTGAGTAAGAAGAGAAAAAGCCCTCTCGTAACTTCTGAAATCTTCGCTGTACATAGCTTGATCGGCAGACAGCACTCCAACGAGAGTTACTTTCGGAAAATCAAGTCCCTTTGCAACCATTTGCGTTCCTAAAAGAATATCGTATTTTCCCATGCGAAAATCATTCAATTTGATTTCGTGAGATTGCTTTGCGAGAGTGGAGTCTGCATCCATACGCAAAACCCTCGCTTCGGGCAGAAGGCTTGATATAGTTTCTTCAGCTCGTTGTGTACCGCTTCCGACAAATATTAAATCGGAACTTCCGCACTTTGGACAGTTTGCGGTTATTTTCATGGAAAATCCACAGTAGTGACACATCAATCTTTTGTTAGTTTCGTGATATGTGAGCGAGATACTGCAATTTGGACAATTTAAAGGCTCGCTGCATCTTCTGCAAGTGACGGCAGTATTATATCCTCTTCGATTTAGAAGAAGAATCGACTGTTCACCTTTTTCGAGAGTTTTTTCAAGGGCATTTTTTAGTTCTCTGCTGAATCCCGTGCGGTTGCCCCTTGCAGACTCCTCATTCATATCGGCAACAACAACTTCGGGAAGTTTCGCCTCGCCGTATCGATTTTTGAGAACACACAATTTATATACTCCGTTTTTAGCCATAAAATAGCTTTCAACAGATGGGGTTGCACTCGCCAAAACCAAAAGAGCATTATTTTTTACGCATCTGATTTTTGCGACATCTCGTGCATGAAAACGAGGCGTTTTTTCGGATTTGTAAGTATACTCCTGCTCTTCGTCCATAATTATAAGACTGATTTTTTCGAACGGAGCAAAAACCGCACTTCGAGTTCCGACCGCAATTTTGGCTTTGCCCATGCGAACTCGCTTCCATTCATCGAGTCTTTCACCCATGGAAAGACCGCTGTGGAAAATTGCCACCTGATGCCCGAATCTCGCTTTGAATTGGTTTACCACTTGCGGAGTAAGAGCAATTTCGGGAACCATGACAATAATTCCGCCGTCACGGGTTAAGGCTGTTTCCATAAGTTTCATAAAAACTGATGTTTTGCCCGAGCCGGTCACTCCGTAAAGCAATGAAACTGCCGGCTTTTTTCTGTCGAGCAAATCCAGAAGAGTATTGTATGCAGATGTTTGCTCTTGAGTAAGAGTTATTTGAGTATTTTCGACAGACGCTATACTTTCGGGAGTGCGGTATATTTCTTTTATGAATGTTTCACACACACCTTTTTTAATAAGTGCGTCAATAACGGTTTGTCCTGCTCCGGTAAAATAGCGGAGTTCTTTTTCGGACATTTCGCCCGAATGACATAGAAATTCAAACACCTCGGTTTGACGAGGTGTGAGTGATTGTGTATTATCTTCCGAAACAATTTTTATCATAGTTTCGGATGCATCTCCAACTTTGCGTATGACCTTTTCGGTCTTATCCACAAGACCCATAGATATAAGCTCGCAAAGTTCTTTTGTTTCGCAGTCAGAGCCTATTTTTTTTAGTAGATTGTCTTGCGAAATACTTTTTTTGCCTTTGGGAATAAAATTCAAAATACGCAATTGTTCGGCAGTAAGGTTATTTATATTTATATCGGATTTTTCGCCCGTACTTATTGAATAGACAGATGATATTTTGTAATTTATTCCTATTGGAAGCATAGCTTTTATGGCGTCGAACCTTGTGCAGTAACATCTTTTAGAGATTTCCTCCGACAAAGAAATCATTTCTTTTGTAAGAAGCGGATATTTATCGGGGGCGGAGGCGATTTCTTTCAATTTGTCGCTTGGTTCATCTTCCTCAAAAAGTTCGACTACCAAGGCTTGTCGCTTTTTGTTGCCGTAGCCGAAAGGCACTATAACTCGTGAGCCTTCAAAAACTTGATTTTCGAGAAATTGAGGTACTATGTAATCGAATAACTTATCATAGCTGTACAGTGTTTTTTCAACGGCTGTTCTGGCAATAATATAGCTCATCAGTTATGAATGCTCTCTTCTTCTATTATATCGTAATCACCGTTCTCAAATTCTTTTATAGCCATAAGAACGGGTTTTTCGTCACAAACTTTTTGTGCTTTGTTGTACTCATCAGTAATATCTCTTGCTCTTTTGGCTACTGCAATAACGAGAGAATATCTGCTTTGCTTACCGTCGATCATTTCTTTTATAGATGGTTTAAACATAATTCAATCCTCCAATTTATCTATGTTTTTTTATTGTATCGAGTATATTCTGTGCCGCTTGTTCAACGGTATCGTTAACAACAAAATAGTCGAATCTGTATGCCTCGCTAATTTCGGTACGAGCTTTATTAAGACGTTTTTGGATTTTATCCTCGGTTTCGCTGCCACGGTTTCTCAATCTATCCTCAAGCACTTCGTAACTTGGCGGAAGAATAAAGAATCCCTTAGCTTCGGGCAATTTTTGCATTACTTGCTTACAGCCCTCGACTTCTATCTCCAAAATGACATCAAAACCGTTTTTGGTGCTTTCGATAACGAAATCTTTGGGAGTTCCGTAACTGTTGCCGACATAGCTTGCATATTCTAAAAATCCATCGTTTTGGATAAGCTCGTCAAATTGTTGTTGAGTCATATAATGATATGAAACACCGGGAATTTCGTTTGGGCGAGGAGATCTTGTAGTTGCCGAAACGCTTATTTTTATTTGGGGATCGAGTTCCAAAATTCTTTTAACTACGGTTCCTTTTCCGACACCTGACGGGCCGGCGATCATGAATACGTTACCTTGTCTTTGATTATTTGTCATCGTTGTTATTCTCCTCCGATAAGCGTGAATTTATGGTATCCGCCCCAACCGCACATATTATTATTTGGCTGCAGTCGGTAAAAATAACCGAACGAGCCTTTCGCCCATAACAAGCATCAATCAAGCGACCTTTATCACGAGCATCTTGCACCATACGTTTAATGGGGGCAGAATCGGGACTTACCACGGCAACTATTTTGTCAGCCGCCGCCAGATTACCGAATCCAATGTTAATGAGTTTCATTTTCAGAAAACCTGCACTTTTATTCTATATTTTGAATTTGTTCTCTAATTTTTTCTATTTCGGATTTTATGTCAACGACCTTATGAGCAAGTACGGCATCGGTAATTTTTGATCCGATAGTATTAGCTTCTCGATTCATTTCTTGAATAATGAAATCGAGTTTTCTGCCAACGGGGCCACCTTCTTCGATAACGTTTTTCATTTGTGCGAAGTGACTGCGTAAACGCACTGTTTCTTCATCAACTGCGATTTTATCGGCAAAAATTGCCGCTTCCGTAAGAAGTCTTTGTTCATCGACAGCCGCACCGTCCAAAAGTTCTTTTATTCTCTCGGTCAATTTGTTTTTATACTCCACAACTATTTGCGGAGATCTCTGTTCTATTTCTTCGACTATTGACAAAATGGTTTCGCATCTTTTCAAAATATCGGTTTTAAGCCTTTCGCCCTCAGAGGCTCTCATAGAGAGAAAATCATTGAGAGCTGAATCAACCACAGGCATAATTTCGGCAAGGATTTTTTCTTTATCTTCGGGCTTTTTGCATACTGTAATTACATCAGGAAATCTTGCTATCAAGGAGACTGAGGCATCACACACAACGCCTTCGCACTCATCGGAAATTTGTTTCAACGCTGACGCATACGCTTTGGCAAGCGGAATATTAACGCTTACTTCTGCTTCGGCATTGTCTGAACTTCCCACAGTTACAAAGACATCTACTTTTCCTCTGTTTATTTTTGATGAAATATATTTTTTTATGGAATCTTCCGTAAAACTGTAATCTCGTGTTACTCGCATACCGATTTCCAAATAACGGTGGTTTACAGATTTTATTTCAACAATGATATTTCGTGATTCACTGCTGTCAGGTGAAATGCTTGTCATTTCACAACGTCCGTAACCGGTCATGCTATTTATCATTATATAAAACTCCTTCCTTCTTAAACTAACTCCATCTTTATATTATAACAGAGCATTACAAAAAAAGCAATTTCTTTTTCTTCTTTTTTT
>CACXHC010000118.1 GCA_902767285.1 uncultured Ruminococcus sp. | reverse complement strand
GAAAAAAAAAAGAAGCAAAAAAAACTTTTACTATATAAATTTTATGCGGTTCAACGAACATTCCATAAACTGAAACAAATCCGACTGCAAACAACGCAGTCGGGCGGGTTGCACCCGCTGGCAATACGCACCGTAGTTTGTATGTACATTAGTGTACGTCTGCGAAAACATATTTACTAAATACCATAACAACAAATCCGACTGCGTTGTTTGCAGTCGGATTTGTTGCAGTTTATACAAATTTAATTGAGAACAAAAAATTAGAATTATTAAAGTTTTTTTGCTTCTTTTTTTTCAAAAAAAGAAGCAGGGGTTCCAAGGGGACGGAGTCCCCTTGGGAAAAAAAGCCTGCGAAAGTGCAAAACTAATCTTCAGCGGGAGAGTCTCCGCCGGCATCGGCGACGACGGGAGCATCGCCTCCGGTGGGAGCTTCAACGGGAGCGGGGGCTTCGTCTGCGGGAGTTTCAGCTGCTGTTGAGCCGCCGCCTGCTGTGGCATCGTAATCGCCTGCTCCGCTGTCGTAGCTTGTTTCATCATCATCGTAATCGTAGCTATCGCCTGAGTAGTCGTATTCGTCATCGTCATCGTAGGTGGCCGGAGTGTTGTTTTCATAATTGTAGTTGTTATAGTTGTTGTAGTTGTTGTAGTTGTTGTAGTTGTTGTAGTTGTTGTAATCCTGAGTTGTGCTTGAGGTCTGTGCCTGAATGCTTACGGTGTTTTGTGCATCGTTCGAATGGAGATCGCCCCATGTTTCGTAGGGGGTGTTAAATCCGCCGTGCGATGTGCAGTAAACAGGCAGATTGCTCTTGTTGTAATATCCATAATATCCGGCTCCGCAGCCCGTGTTTGCAAGAAGTCCGGTATAGGGGCAGTATTGGCATACAATAAGGTCACTCGGAAACTCGTACTCTCTGTGTTGCTTTCCTGCAAGATACTGCTCCATCATGATTTTCCAGAGTTTTGTTGCAACTGTTGCATCGGGAACAGTTCGGGGGGTGTCGTATCCTACCCATATAGCCGCCGAACAGTACGGAGAACAGCCACAGAACCAGCTGTCGTTGTCGGCATCGGTCGTACCTGTTTTACCGATAATATCCCAACCGTTGATTCTTGTTTCACCGGCGTTTGTGCTGTGCGATGTCTGAATGTTAAAATTGAGAAGTCGATTCATTATCGCCGCTGTTTCCTCTGTTATAGCCTGAATGGGGTCTTGTTCTCTGTTGTCAAAAATTATATTGTCCTCGGAGTCGGTGACATAATAATATGTGTACGGCTTGTAAGACTTGCCGCCATTGCCGAGAAGTGTATACGCTTTTGCCATCTCCTCAACGCTGACACCGCCGTTGAAACCACCGATTGCAAGACCTGCCGCATTTTGGGAGTCTATCTCAAAATTAAGATGCGTCCAGCCAAGCTTGTTTGTAACATAATCATACGCAAAACGAACGCCGTCACCGCCGTTGGGGTCTACGTCATTAACAAGAACCTGTGCCGGAGGACAGTTCGCCGACATCTCAAGTGCCGCCGGAAGCAACATCCAACCGTTTTCTGACATATACCAGTTGTTCGGGCCTGCCGCTCCCGTATCCGGGAACCAGCCTTCGAGCTTTTGGTCAAGTACCAGCGATGAATAATAAAGACTGCCGTTGTTTATCGCCAAAGGATATGCCGTAACACCCTTTATTGTAGAACCCGGCTGTAATGCTGAATCTACAGCTCTGTTCCACTCAAGGTTAACCTCTTTCTCCTTGTTTGAACCGACTATCGAAATAATTCTGCCGTCATAATCCATCATGCAGTAACCGCACTGGAGTTCGGGGTCTGCCATTCCTGATTTGAAATAATTCTTTATAGTGTTTTCTGCCTGAGTCTGAATATCTAAATCCATAGCACAATATACTTTCAGACCCTCGGTGTATAATTTCAAAGATGCCGCTTCTTCGCTTATATCAAGATATTCGGCAAGGTCTCTTTTAAGGTCTTTGAAAACTGTATCAATATACCAGTTTTGGATTTCTTCAATATCAAGTTGTTCTGCTTCCTCATCAATAAAGCTGTTGGGGTCTACAAATTTCATTGACTCTGATTCTGCCATCGCCGAGTCATAAGTTGCTTTATCGATTTTACCTTGCTCGTACATCTCACTCAATACAGTTTCTCGTCTTTCCTTGTTGTACTCGGGAAAAATAAGAGGATTGTATTTGCTCGGGTTCTGCGTGATTCCTACAATTGCGGCACACTCCGCAAGAGTAAGGTCTTTTACATCTTTATTAAAATAAGCAGTCGCCGCCGCCTGAATACCGTTGTTGTTTCCACCGAAGTTTACAGTATTTAGATATGCTTCGAGAATCTCGTCTTTTGTAAACTCTCGCTCAACGTTTAAAGCTCTGAAAATTTCCTTTAATTTACGGCTGATCGATACATCTTTGTCACCGCTGATATTCTTTATGAGCTGTTGAGTAAGAGTCGAACCACCGAATTGACCCGTACCTGTCGAAAGTCTGAAAATAGCACCGCCGGTACGATACCAGTCAACACCGTGATGTTCGTAAAAACGCTTATCCTCAATTGCTACGATTGCGTTTTTCATGTTGTCGGGAATATCATCAAACGGCACCATAACTCGGTTTTCCGAGGTATATAACTGCATATACTGCTGAGGATTTCCGTTTTTATCATAAGTATAAATATAACTTGTTTCGTTCAGCTTGGCACTGTGCAAATCAATGCCGGTAGGCTCTCGGGCGATACTCGCAACATAAAGCACCATAGACACGCCAATTATTATGCCTGCTACAACAAGCACCGAAAGCATTGTGAGAAATATTCTCCAAATAAGCAAAAATGATGTTTTTACGGCAGACCCAGCCGCTCCCACATAAACTTTTGTGCGGGATTCTTTCTTTTCGTAACTGTCGTTATCAGCGTAATCGTAATCCGAATACTCCGAAATATCGGTCTTTCTCACTACCGAAATCCTCCTTAAACCTAATTAACCAAAATGTCATTGTAAATCATTATAACATTTTATTTTAAAAAAATAAATATACTAAACTCTCAAAATTAAACCTTTAAAAATTACTAATTGTGCAAAATCACATATTTTCCATGTATATGATAAGCACTTCGACCAAAAAATATATCTGTGAACAAATTTCGAAAGGACTGAAAAAATGAACAAATGAAAAAAATTATAATTTCAATAATCTGTATTATTACATTATGTGCAATTATATTTGCTTTATCCGACAACGAAAAAACTGTCCCCGCATCTGTCGCCGAAACACCTTGCGGAAACCGAATATATATTTTCCGAAATTTTAATGGCTTTGTTGCCTGTTATGAACAAGGTCAGTCCGAACCATTCTTAATTACTCAAACAAAAGTCGAAAATCTTCGACCGCTTGACGAAATCATGCTCTCCGATGGAGTCGAAGTCTGCGGTTCCAAAGCCATGAGCCGTGCTTTGGAAGATTACTGCTCATGACTTAACTGCATATAGATTAGTTTCCCACGCAGGAACGTATTTATGATGACGCAAATATATTTTGTAATCGGGGTTAAGCTGATGTATGAGAATCGGCAAAACAAAAATATCTTCCGCCTTATGATACGCCGATACCGCCAACGCCGGAGAATTTTTCTTTATTATCTTTTTACACCCGAGCAAAGTTTCGTACTCTGCACCTTCGACATCCATCTTTATATATGTAGCGTTCATGCAGACAGTGTCAACAGCTTTTGCCTGAACCTCGTGACCGCCCTCATCTATACACGACATTCTGCCCCCGTTGCCCGAAAATCTCAGCACCGTATTTTCGCTCCAAGACGCATACGGACATAATTTGCAGTTATCCATCGAACCATATTTATAATCGAGCTTTTTCATGTTTTTGGCATCAGGCTCAAAAGCGGTTATTTTATCATATCTTCCGCCTGTTAGAGCCAAAAATTCGGTTATTGTATCGCCATCGTATGCACCCAGATCGATATATCTTTCATGATGCCCAAGCTTTATTATATTTTGAAAAACTTCGGTGCGGTCGGTTTCGCATTTTCTGAGAAGTTCATAACTTCCCGTAAGTTTTGCGTTGATAATATCAACAAAAACTTCTTTTGATTTTTCATCAGCAAAAAGATTATAGGCTGTTTCGATGCTATCGTAATTTGCTTCAAAAAAATCGTAATCAAAAACCGATTTTCCAAAAAGCGGAACATCCGGAACATACAATTTATTTTTATGTGCCATTGAATCTATTTTCTGCATAAGGTCATCTCGAAAGACCGCAAACGCAAGCAAAATCACGAAATCATCATACAAAGAGCATATCTCGCTGTAAGTTTTTACTTTTATATCATGAAACGAATGTCCACGCACAAATTCATCGCTGGCATAAATATCGCTTATTTTGATATTATTCTTTTGACACAAATCAAAAATTTTATCTGCACCGTTGCCCATTCCGTAAACAACTATGGGGCGACTCTCTTTTTTCAATTTTTCTATGAGTGAATCTTCTTTTTTAGCAAAAATTTCGAGCATATAATCCCTCCCTCATATAAATTCTATAACACAACTGTGAATTTTCGATGTACAGTTTTTAAAAAAATATAAACAAAAGCGGACACTCGTAACGAATGTCCGCTTCGAAAGGTCAAATTATCGCATGCAAATATAACTTGACTTTAGGAAATTGTTTTGTCGATTAGAGTTTTACAAGTGGCTCGGCAAATGTTTGCAAACCGGTTGAAACTCTGAGAACCAAGAGTGCGTCGTTAGATGTAACTACACCGTCACCGTCTACATCAGCAATCTTTCTCTGATCGTCTGTGAGGTCTGCAAGACCAACAGCAGCTCTAAGAATGTTGAGTGCGTCTGCGGAAGTAACCTGACCATCTCCATCCAAATCGCCCTTGAGTGCTTCATCAGCTGTATCAGCTGTATCAGCTGTGTCTTTTGTTTCAACAGGCTCAGGCTTTGTTTCTGTGTCTGTTGCAGGCTCAGGTTTAACATCGGTGTTTGTATCGGAATCTGTTTCCTTATCTGTTGCTGTGTCAACTGTTCCTTCAGAATCTGTTGTTGTGTCTGTTGCTGTATCAACTGTTTCTTCGGAATCTGTTGTTTTGTCTGTATCTGTTGCTGTGTCAACTGTATCTTCGGAGTCTGTTGCTGTATCAACTGATTCTTCGGAATCTGTTTCTGCGTCTGAAGAAGTTTCAGTCTTATCAGAATCTGTTGCAGTTTCAACAGTTTCAGGTGTTTCAACTGTTTCTACGCTGTCTACGAACTTAACAGTAGCAGTTACAACGTTGCCTTCAGCATCGAATACTTCGATTGTTACTGTATCTGTATCAACAACTACTCCTGTATTGCCTTCTGCTTCTGCACTGTCAGGAGAATCGGGAGTATCGGAAGTTTCTTCAGGTGTATCTGCTGTTGCGTCTGTATCTGTTTCAGCAGGTACATCGGGTGTTGCGTCTGTATCTGTTGTGTCAGTATCTGTTTCAGCAGGTACATCAGGTGTTGCGTCTGTATCTGTTGTGTCAGTATCTGT